>CAMOFI010000051.1 GCA_946613135.1 uncultured Bacteroidales bacterium | reverse complement strand
GCAAGGTTGTGGTTATTAGATGATAATAATCATTTATTATGGCATCAGGCCGTCCTCTGGGCGGCCTGATGCGTTTTTCGTAATATAGTTACTTCGTTATAACGTTATCTGTTATAGCGAAGTGACATCTATAACAATGTATTATATTGCCATTTCCTGCAGGAAGCGGACGCTGCTGTGGATATGGCGGTACATCACCTCGTCGATGTCGACAAAGTTGACCACCTTGCGGAAGTCGGCGAAGAGCTTCTCGATGAATGGGCTGCTCTTGAGGCCTTCCTGATGGCGGAAGTCGAGGGCCTGGGCTGCGTTGAAGAGCTCGATGGCGAGGACGCGTTCCACGTTCTCCATCACGCGGTAGCACTTGGTGGCTGCGTTGCCGCCCATGCTGACGAGGTCTTCCTGGTTCTGGCTGCTGGGGATGCTGTCGACGCTGCAGGGGGTGCAGAGCTGCTTGGTCTGGCTGACTATGGCGGCAGCGGTGTACTGCGGAATCATGAAGCCGCTGTTCAGGCCAGGCTTGGCGACGAGGAAGCTCGGCAGGCCGCGCTTGGCGTCGATGAGCTGGTAGGTGCGGCGTTCGCTGATAGCACCCAGCTCGGCAACGGCGATGGCCAGGAAGTCAAGCACCATGGCGAGAGGTTCGCCGTGGAAGTGGCCTCCGCTGATGACCATGTCTTCGTCCGGCAGGACGATGGGGTTGTCGGTGGTGGAGTTGATTTCGGTCTCGACGACACTACGCACATAGGCTATGGTGTCTTTGGCGGCACCGTGCACCTGTGGGGCGCAGCGGAAACTGTATGGATCCTGTACATGCTCTTTGTGGCGGGCGATGATTTGGCTGCCCTCGGTGTAGCGGCGCACTGCTTCGGCGGTCTGGAGTTGACCTTTGTGCGGGCGCACCATGTGTAGGCTCTCATAGAAAGGTTCTATGCGGCCGTCGAAGGCGTCGAGGCTGAGGCTGAGGATCATGTCGGCCTGCTGGCTGAGGCGTTCGGCCTTCATGAGGCTCCAGACGGCATAGCTGCTCATGAACTGCGTGCCGTTGAGGAGAGCGAGACCTTCCTTGCTCTGGAGCTCGATGGGCTGCCAGCCTTTGGCTTTGTATACTTCTTCAGCAGTGGTGCGGCGTCCTTTCCAGTACACTTCGCCCATGCCGAGGATGGAGGGGAGCATGAGGTTGGCGAGCGGGCAGAGGTCGCCGCTGGCGCCGAGGCTGCCCTGCTGGTAGACTATGGGCAGAATGTCGTCGTTGAAGCAGTCGATGAGGCGCTGCACGGTCTGCAGCTGTGCTCCGCTGTAGCCGAAGCAGAAGTTCTGGGCTTTGAGCAGCAGCATCAGGCGCACAACCTCTTGGGGTACTTCGTCGCCCACGCCGCAGGCATGGCTCATGACGAGGTTTTTCTGGAGCTGGCTGAGCTGCTCTTTGCTGATGCTGATGTTGCAGAGGCTGCCGAAACCTGTAGTGACACCGTAGATGGGTTCTTTCTGTGTCTCCATCTTATGGTTTAGGTAGTTGCGGCATTTCTCGATGCGGCGTGTTGCTTCGTCGCTCAAAGCGAGGGTCATGTGGCCTTCGATGATTTCCTTGACGCGCTTGAGGGTCAGGGGTGTTTCGGGAGTTATATGATGAATCATTTTCGTTTAATAGTTAAAGGTAGGATTTTATGGTAAGTTGTTTGTAGTGATTATTTTTGGAGGCCGGCTTTTGCCTTTTCGGCAATGTCGTCGTCGACAAGTATACGTCCGCAGTGTTCGCAGACGATGACCTTTTTGTGCATCTTGATTTCTGTCTGGCGCTGGGGCGGGATCTTGCTGAAGCAACCGCCGCAGGCGTCGCGGTCGATGGTGACGACGGCGAGGCCGTTGCGTGCTGCGCCGCGGATGCGCTTGTAGGCTGTGAGGTAGCGAGGCTCGATGAATTGTTCTTGTTCTTGTGATTTGGCGCGGAGTCGTGTTTCGTCTTTCTCGGTTTCTTTGATGATGTCGTCAAGCTCGCCTTTTTTTGCTTCGAGGTCTTTGTTGCGGTTTTCGAGCAGGAGTTCTGCTGCAGCGATGTGCTGCTGCACTTCTTTGATATGGGCGTTGGCTTCTTTGATGTGACGTTCGCAGAGCTGGATTTGGAGGTCTTTGTATTCAATTTCTTTGTTGAGCGCTTCGAATTCGCGGCTATTGCGCACATTGTCCTGCTGCTTCTGGTATTTTTTGATCATCTCGTTGTGTTCGGCGATCTGGTTTTTCTCTGAAGCTGCTTTCTGGTTGGTTTCTTCAATGTCGTTCTTGAAGTTCTGGATGCGTGTCTGGAGTCCGGCGATTTCGTCTTCGAGGTCTTGGATGGCTTGCGGGAGTTCGCCACGAATGATCTGTATTTTGTCGATTTCGGAGTCGACGGTTTGCAGGGTGTAGAGGGCGATGAGTCGTTTCTCGACGGCGATGTCGACATCTAACTGGCGCATTGCTTCGACTACGGGAGCTTCTTGGGTGTTTTCCTTTTTGGTTGTGACTTTCTTTGCCATTTTATATATAATTTATATTTTTTGCTTCAGACTGAGGGTGTGTTTGTGTGGGTATATTTGCTTTTCTTTCAGCTATTTGTATTGGATATAGCCGCACGCTTTATTCGAAATTTGGCAAGCAAAGGTACTAAATTTTTCGGAAATGACATTATAAATTAATTCTTTTGCAAATTGTTCGCTTTCGTAGTGGCCGATGTCGGCGAGGATGATTTTGTCTTCTGCCTGTTGGAAGTCGTGGTATTTGAGGTCGGCGGTCATGTATATGTCAGCGCCGGCGGCTTTGGCGTCTTGGATGAGGAAACTCCCTGAGCCTCCACATATTGCCACTTTTTCGATTTTCGTTTTTGAGTTTTGGCTGTTGGATGGTTGCGAGCATCGGATTACAGGCAGGTGGAGTTGCTCTTTGACGATGTCAAGGAATTCGTCGACGGGCATGGGGTGTGGCAGTATGCCTACCATGCCGGCACCGGCTTTGGGGAAGCTGTTGTCGAGTGGCAGGCAGTCGAAGGCTGGTTCCTCGTAAGGATGGACGTCGATAAGACGCTGGATGAGTTTGCGTTCGATGCGTTTTTCGTATATGAGTTCGATGCGTGTTTCTGGCTCGTGGTGCAGTTGACCGATTTGACCGCAGTAGGGTGTGGCGTTTTCGCTGGCCCGGAATGTCCCGATGCCGTCGCTGTTGTAGCTGCAGCAGTCGTATTGCCCTATGCCACCGGCACCGGCATCGAAGAGCGCTTGCCGAAGGGTGTCGGCATGGTCGTTGGGCACGTAGGTGACGAGTTTGCGAAGCATGCCGTCGAGAGGCCGCAACACGTGGCATTGGGAGAGTCCGATTTTTTGTGCCAGGATGGCGTTGACTCCCCAGTCGAGGTTGTCGAGGTTAGTGTGTGCTGCATATACTGATATGTTGTTTTGAATCAGGTCGGTAATCATGCGTCCTGTTTGGTTTTCGGTGGTTATGCGTTTCAGTCCACCGAAGATTAGAGGATGATGGCTGACGATGAGGTTGAATCCGCCGCCGATGGCTTCGCTGACGACATCGGGAGTAACGTCGAGAGTGATGAGAATGCCGGTGGTCTCGGTGTCGGGATTCCCGATGAGGAATCCTGAATTGTCGTATGATTCTTGGTAGAATGGTAGGAAACGGGAATTGAGGTAGTTGACGATGTCGCGTATTTTCATTGGTATGTTGGTGTTTTATTTGTGTGTGTTTTATTTTGCAAAGGTACACTTTTTATTAATGTTAAATCAAGTTTTTTTGATTTATTTTAGATATTTTAGTTATTTTTGTAGGTTGAAATTTTTGTTGTTGTATGAAAAAGTGGCTAAAAATCACTCTGATAATTGTTGCTGTCATAATCGGTTTGGTTATGATTGTGCTGCTTTTGGCTTCGCCGGTGGCAAAAAGTTATGTGAACCGTCATGGAAAAGAGTTGGTGGGTCGAGAGATACATGTGGACAAATTGCGGGTCAATGCGCTTGGCGGACGTGTCAGGATATATGATCTGAAACTGTACGAGGACGACGACAATACTGTTTTTTTCGGTTTCGATACACTTGATGTGTCGGTGAAACTGCGCAAGCTGATAGGGCATCACCTTGATGTGCGCCATATAACGCTGGCTGGGCCGAGGGTGCGTGTCGTACAGGATGGCGACAGGTTCAATTTCAGTTCTATAATAGATCATTTTGCCAAGGACGAGGAGGAGGAAGAGGACACTACATCGAGCGACTGGACTCTGGGCTTTTACAACATAAGGCTGAGCAACGGCGAGGTGTATTATGCCGATGCCAGACATAGCGGCGAATGGGATCTGAAAAACCTTAACCTGAAGGTTCCTGGAGTGTACTTCGACGGCTCGGAGAATACGGATGCGGGACTGGCGTTGCAGCTTGCCGACGGTGGTGTGCTGCGCACGGAGGCTTCGATGAACATGGACAACAACGATTTTAAGGTGGACCTGGAACTCGAAAAATTCGCCATATCGAATGCGAAGGCTTATCTTGCGGATTTTATGAATGTAGGCGAGATGGATGGTGTCTTGGATGCCGATATCAATGTGGTTGGCAACTTGAGTAAGATACTTGACATGAATATAGGAGGAAATGTGAGAATAGGAGGCGTGGACGTGCGCGACACGAAGAAGGAACAGGTGTTGGGATGCAATATGATGTCGGTCAGTGTTAACCGTATAAACCTCGAGGAAAACATATACGACATCAAGTCGGTGCAGATAGAGGGGCTGTCGTCGCATTTCGACATGTACACGGACGGCAACAACTTTGGCAAACTGTTTGAAAAAAAAGGAGCTAAAGCCGAAGACGAAAACGAAAAGCAAGACCAGAACGAAAGTGAAAACGGAACTGCTACCGTCAAGCCGCTTCAGTTGAAGGTGGGGCTGTTCGAGATGCGCGACGGCGAATTTGTGTATAACGACTATAGTCTGCCTGATGCTTTTTCTTTTCCGGTCAAGAAAATCAGTATCAAGGCTGAGAACTTGTCGAGCCGGGGAGACAACAATGCACGTTTCCATGCGCAGCTGCCTCATGGCGGAACAGCGTTCATAAACTGGCGCGGCAATATTGACGATTGGAAACAGAACCAGCATCTTATGCTGAATATCAAGAATATCCAACTCAAGGACCTCTCTCCTTACTCGGTGGCCTACCTGGGAAGTCCTTTTACCGACGGTACATTCTCGTTCACGAGCGAGAACAATATAGTATACAGTCAGCTCGACGGACGTAATATGGTGGACCTCTACAATCCGGAGGTGGGGGAGAAGCGGAAGGATGTCGACGCTAAGGTGAATATTCCGCTAAAGGCTGCATTGTATATCCTTAAGGACAAGGACGGCAAGGTGCAGGTGGACGTTCCCGTGAAGGGCAACATCGACTCTCCCGAGTTTTCATACATGAAGATTGTGTGGAAGACGCTGGGCAACCTGGTGGTGAAGGTGGCTACATCGCCCTTCAGGGCTGTGGCCAAGGCCATGGGCCAAAGCGGAAATCTTGATTTTATAGCCTACGACCCACTGCAGGTGCATTTCGATTCGGAACAGTACAGCACGCTGAACAAAATAGCCGAGGTGCTGGAGTACGACACGAGTATTGTTGTAGTTTTGGAGCCCCAGATCAATGTTGCGGAGTCGTATAAACGACAAAGTCTGTATCTGCTCAAGGAGGAATACTACATTGAGCAACACCCTGACAATGCGAACAGCAATATACTGCCGCAGGCATTCCTGTATAACGAGGTGAACGCGGTAAGCAGCAAGGACACGGGTTTTGTGAATTTTGTGCGTCGTAAGGGTATTGTCTCGAAGCGTCCGACGGACAAGGAGGTTCAGCGTCTCGCCGAACGGCTGTATCCACGCAATGCTGCAGAGGCCTCGTTGGGCATTGTGGGTACCTACCGCGACGGGTCGGTGCGCCGCTTCTTCTCGGAACAGGGCATCGACACGCTGCGCCTTAAGATTGCACCGCCAGTTGTGAACGCCACGCAGTCGGGCTATGTAATCAGTTCATCCATAGTGGGCGATGAAGGCCTTGATGAGAACGAGAACGAAGAATAAGACAGAACATCGCTGAATGATTTCAATATTTGAATTTTTAATTTACAGTTTCACAAAATGGGAATAGGAAAATGGATTCTTGGCGGCCTCGGGTGGTCGATAATGGGACCAATCGGCGGCATAATAGGATTTCTGATCGGGCGCAAGCTCGAGAACAGAGACGATAGTGACGGATATATCGGAACTGGCGGTGATACTGCATATGGCGGTGGACGCCACGGGCGATACCAGAACACGGGCACGCAGGACGACCTGTCGGTGGCTCTGCTGATACTTATGTCGGCGGTAATGAACGCTGACAGTGTTGTGAGGAAAAGCGAACTGGAACTGGTGAAACGCTTCTTGGTAAGTAACTATGGAGATGAGAAGGCTAAAGAACTGCTGCTCAAATTGCGCGATTTGAACGACAAAAACATTCCCATAATCGATGTGTGCCGCCAGATAAAGCAGAACACCGACTATACGACACGCTACCATATGTTCGACTTCTTGTTCAGCATCGCCAATGCCGACGGTGAAGTTACGCAGCCTGAGCTTTATGCACTCCACACCATAAGCACTGGTCTTGGTATCAACCCGCGCGATTATCTGTCAATCATGTCGCGCCACATGGCATCGGGCTTTGGCGGAAACTCCTCCTACCGAGGCAGTGGGCAACAAGGACAAAGCACAGGTGCAGCGAACAAAGACCCATACAAAGTGCTGGGACTGGACAGCAACGCTACTGACGAAGAAATCAAGAAAGCATACAGGAGACTGGCCATGAAGTATCATCCCGACAAAGTGGAGGGAATGGGCGAAGAGGTGAAACGCAACGCCGAGGCCCAGTTCCGCGAAATTAACGAGGCTTACGAGACGCTGAAAAGTCTCAGAGGAATTAGGTAGGTAGGTTGAGCCTTAAAAATAAAGGCATACGAATAAAGTTTAAAGTATGATTTTAAAGTTTGCTTGATGAGACATATAATTGTTTTTACCATGTTGTTGTGCGGTATTGCAACAACAGTCTTTGCTCAAAAAACTTATACCATCAGAAGTGGTGCAAACTACCTGGCGCACCACTACAACAGTACCTCGTCACGTTACGAGATCTATACCACTACGGTGTTTAGCGACTCGTGCGTGTGGTATTCGTCCAACACTAATAACTATTATTTTGTCGACCCTGGTGGCGTGTCGCATTACCTCAGTGCCGCTTTTTCCACATCGTCGGGCATAGCCTCCGATGCCGACAATCCGGTCTACGGTGCCGGTGCACCACTGACGCTCACCGCGTCGGCACCGACTGTCGACGACCTCAATGCAACCGTGGGACCCTACTATTTCTACAATTGGGACTGGGGTTTATCGCATGGCGAACGTTATACGAACCATGAGAGCGGTGGGACGTGTCCGCCAGAGTTCAATAGTGCCGGAACGCAGTGTTGGCGTGCTTACTGGTTAGTGTACGACAATGCCCTTGGCGGCGACACGCCGCAGTGGCACATGACCACAACATCGTCGTACGAATCGGTGGAGCACTACGCCACCTTCGAACCTGTGCGTGTGCTTCGGCACGGGGTGAATGTGACCATGCAGAGTGGCGGTCTTGAATCGATTGACGGCGGTACGGTAGACTATGGCGGCTCCATCAACCCCACGGCAACGCTTTCGCCTTACAACAACTATTCGATGCCGGCCTATACGTCCATATCCACGGGAGTGTTGGACAACTGCCGCGGCAACTGGACAGTACGCGTGTGCGACACTGTATGGACAACCCACAACTTCTATCCTTCGTTGCAAGCTGCGAGCGACCATGGATCTGATGTCCCTGATGCTGTCGAGCACCACTATGCCATGTCGGTGGGAGCGTATATGTGGACCCTCGACGGAGCGGGAGCATCATACCTGACCCTTAGTGGCGAAACATCGTCGACACCTACCATAACTTATACCACCCCATGTACTGCCGTTGGAGGAAGCTCGGCGACGCTGACGCTCACCGTCACATGGCCCGACGGGTCGACACAAACACAAACAGCCGAAATCACCATCAACCAGCACCTCTATCCGCCTACATCGTTTGGCGTCGATCCTGTTGATATCGAACTCGTCGAGGGCGGAGAACCAACAGTGTTGTCGTTCGCATTCACGCCTTCCGACGATGTCAATACCGCCATCGACATTTCGGCTTCGGCGACTGGTGTAGTCAATGTTGCCGGACGTTCGGTGGAACCTCTGACTGTCGGCACAACAACGCTCACCATAACACCTGTGTCGGCACCGGAGCTGGCAGTAATGGTCAATGTGACTGTCCGTCCCAAGGCTCCGACCGTAACCTTTGTGCATCATGATGGCAGCAACTTGGTTGACGCATCAATCGAGGCCACCACATCGGCGGCGTCACCGGTGCAATACTATACGACTGACGGCAGCGAGGCTACGAGTGCAGGTTTGCTGTATTCAACACCGTTCAATGTCGCCAACGGCACCGAGATACATGTCGTGACGGTGGTTACCGTAAGGGGGGCACAGATTTCATCGCTCGAAACCGTTGTCGTCAATCCCCATACCGATGGCGACGGCTCGTCAGCAGGCTCTCCCTATACGGTAATGTCGGTAGCCGACCTCAACTACATAAACAGCAGCAATGCCAATCGCGCCAAATACTACAAGGTCGTAGGCGACTTCGATGCATCGTCCTTTACAACCTCCATCACGAATTTCAGCGGCACATTCGATGGCGATTTCCACGTCATCAGCAATCTTACCCATCCGCTCTTTACCACCACGACAGGCACGGTGCGCAATGTGACCCTCAAGGATGTCGACATTGTCGTCAGCGGCAACAACCACTGTGGCGCCATTGCCGCCATAGCCAGCGGCGACGCCTGTATCTATAACTGCGGGGTGCTTAGCGGTACTATAGCGGGGTCGACAACCAATGGCTACTATACAGGCAGCATCGTCGGACGGCTCGGAACGGAGAACGCTCATACCGCACGAGTGCTCAATTGCTATAGTTTTGCCGACCTCACAGGCAATTATGTCGGCGGCATTGTGGGCTACAATTTCTATGCATCGCAGTCGGGCACGCTGCAGACACTGGTGCTCAACTGCATGTTCTACGGCACCATCGATGCCACCAACTCTTACCCCATTTATGGAGGTTCGGCAATATCTAATGTATACACAGGTGCAACGAATACGGGAATAAACAACTACAACTATTTCCTGACCGACAGGATTGTGAACGCCATCACAGCCTACAACTGTGCCCTCGAGGTGGAACCCAGGCTGTTGAACCGCTACGAGTTCTACCGCCACATCCTCAACAGCCAGCGAAAACTGACAGGCTACTACATCGGCGGAACGGTGAGCGAAGCCAATAGTGCCCTCGTCGCCAAGTGGGTGCTCGACACCACCGTAGCGCCTTATCCAATACTGAAACCGTGGGGACGCTACACGTCGCCCGTCAATCGCTATATGCTCAACACGTCCACACTCACTACCGACGCCCCTGCGGTATCCTACCAGCCGACCATCGACTACAACGACCCAGCCGCCCGTGCCGCAGGCGAGGCTACACGCTACGTGGGTGCGCAGATGGGTACCCTTACCGTCAACGCCACAGGCGGTACCACCAACGGAGCCCTCAATACTACCAAGACGCTGACGCTCTATATCACCGACATGGACACGGCACACTACGACTACTGTTTCCGCAAGGTGCAGCTGCCCTATTACAACGACCTCTTCGGAACAGCCACCAACTATGGCGCCAAGGTGTGCACCGGATGGAAAATAACCGCCGTCAACGGCAACAGCAACCCCTCAACCACGTTCACAACCACCGGTGACACGCGCTACAATTTTGCCGACACCACCGACCTCGGAAAGGATGTCTACAGCATCAGCGGACGCGTCTTCGCCCAGGGTGGCTACTATTATGTGCCCCAGGGTGTGACCAGCATCAATATTGAAGCCTACTGGGGCAACGCCATCTACCTGAGCGATCCAAACTACGATAGGACCTCGTCGGTGTCGGGCAACGTGAATTCCGCTTTGAATGAATTCACCGTTGCCGGAACATGCCCTACGATCTTCAATGGCCAGACGGTATGGACCTCCTACACCACTGCGCGCGACCAGGTGGCAAGCAGCACCTCAACGACAGTGTACGACAATGCCATAGTCCTTGTCGGCAATGTGCATTTCAGAACTGATAGAAATATGAACAACGACACTCGCAGCTTCAGCATAATGAGTGTCGACCTTGATGTGGACTGCGAACCCGACTACTGCTTCTTCTTCCAGACCAAAGACCGTATATACATCGATGCCGTACGGTGGGATTTTCTCTGTGTTCCCGGCATAGGCAACGCTGCCAAACCGTCGACGGCTCGCAATGTTGCAACTCCTGGTATCCTCAAACCCAAAGGCTGGTTCGAGATAACCGAAACGGGCCTAATCCGCTTCAACCAATTCGAATATGAGGCTAAAAACAAAAACAACAACAGCCCCGTGATATTCAACGGCGGCATGATTGACCAATTCGTGACTTTCAACGACGACCCTGGTACCAGAACCACTCACACCCCTTATATGATTTTCGGCGGCAATGTGTGGTTCAAGGAGTTCCAAAACGGCGTTCATGCCGACAAGAACGTAGGTACAAACCATTGCCCCGTCTCGGTCATGGGTGGCGACTTCGACAAGTTCTACCTCTCCGGCACATTCCGGCCCGATGCTGGCGTATTTGCCGACAATGTAATTCTCTATGCCAATGGCGGCAACTTCGGCGAGTTGGCCGGGGCAGGGCAGGAACAGGTCGACGGCAATGTCATCGTGTCCCTTAACCATTCTGTTGTCGACTATATGTATGGTGGCGGCATCAACAAAGCCAAACCGGTTCTTGGCGATATTTCGGTAACGATCAACAACAGCCTTGTCACTCAGATATATTGTGGCGGACCGAAGTTCGGCAATGTGCAGGCGGGCAAGACTGTCACTACCAACGCCACGGGAACGGTGTTCCGCAGATACTTCGGTGCCGGCAACGGCGGCACAAGCCTCTACAGGCACAGGTTCAACAACGAATTTAATAGTGAGACGTACAACTGGTCCGGTTTCTATGCCAACTACCAGCGAGGCAACTATGTCAACAACAGAGGCGTTGCTGTCAGCTATGAGTTTGAACTTTTCGCTAAGGCCGGTGCCTGGACGTTGGCAAAGGTTGGCCGTTTCTACGTGCATTACGCCTCGTTCGACAAGGCGCAGACCAAGAATGTCACGTCCACACTCAGTCGCTGCGTTGTCCTCGACGACTACTATGGCGGCGGCAACCTCGGCGAGGTCGACGGCAATGCCACCAGCACGCTTACCGACTGCACTGTTTTCGGCAGTGTCTTCGGTGGTGGATTCTCGGCTGCAATACCCGAGGTGACGGTCTATCCTGCAAGCCGTGACACACAAGACCCGCAGTGGCCAAGCTTCAATACCAGCTCGGGTTTCTATTCGCTGCCCGATTTGCCGCCTACCGATGCGGAGACATACGTGTGGAGCAATTCGGGTTCTACAAGTGCCGAGCTGAATGCAACCAACAAGACCATCTACACTTCGGAGACTTTGACGGGACTCGGCAGTGTGAAATACAACACTTATCTTACCATCGACG
>CAMOFI010000050.1 GCA_946613135.1 uncultured Bacteroidales bacterium | reverse complement strand
ATTACAGCCCCTATCTGAACAACAGCATCCCCGAAATCCCGTTCAATATGGATTTCGACTCAGTCCATTTCTTCCGCTACAGTCTTGAAGGCGATATGGGCACCATCCGGCTGGAGATGCTGAATATAAATAACTAATCCGGCTGCTAAAACGACAGTCGCAAGGCAACTTCAGTAGCGATGTCTGTCTTCTTGCGTCCTTCGGGAACGACGCTGCGGTGCTCAAAGTCGAAGATGATGTCGAGAAACAGATGCTGGTTGAGCCGGTTCTCGATTTTTGTGATGCTGGAAACGATATAGTCGCCGAAGTCTGTTATCGACGGCTGATAGAAAGTCATGTGGTTCAGCTGCGTGCTCTCGCCTATGCGTTGCTTGATTTTGCCGCGCAGCGAAATTCTTGACACAAAACCGTCTATGGTGTCTGCCGCAGGGTCGGTGATATGATAGTTGACATAGTCCTCCACAATGGCGGCACTGAGCGAATAGTCGCACCTGCCGGGGATGGAGAACAATCGGTATTTCACTCCCGCCAGCAGGCTTATCTTGAAGTCATAGCCTTTGAAGTGGTTGACAACGAAATCCGTGGCCAAAAACGGCGACCAGCGGCTGTATTGGTACAAGTCCATTTTCGCACCGCCTCCCAGCTCGTGGTTCGTCGCCTCGCGTTTCTCTTCGGCGTAGAGATAGCGATAGCTGGCATCCAGCGCCAAAATACTGTCGTTGCGGCTGACGCTGCCAGTGTTGCGGAAACCTATGTTGTTGATGTTGCCGCTGTTGAATGTTCCGCCAAGGCCCAGATTGTATTTCCATTTGCTTTGGGCCGAAACGGATGCTGTCGACAGCAGCAGTATTGCTGTAAGTATTAAAGTTTTAGTTCTCATTGTTTTGTGCAGGTATAATTCGTCTGATTCCTTCGACAGCGGCCA
This sequence comes from uncultured Bacteroidales bacterium, assembly GCA_946613135.1. Lineage (GTDB taxonomy): Bacteria > Bacteroidota > Bacteroidia > Bacteroidales > P3 > Colimorpha. The sequence goes on along the minus strand of CAMOFI010000050.1, from coordinate 10,823 downwards.
GTATGAATATGGGTGCAAAGCAGAACAGATAGCGTGCACGCGCTTCACACAGCATGTGGAACAGTGTCAGCATCAGCAACGACCAAAATATGATGTCCATTGTCTGGCCCTTGCTTCCCGTTTTCCGTTCTCCGCTTTCCGTTTTCCGTTTCTTTGGTAGGGCGGCGAGCATAGCGAATATCATAATGCCGAACCAAAGTGATGTGGCACAGGTGGTCCAGGCGTCGTTCCAGCACCCTTTTACCCCGCGGTTGTAATAGACATTGCGTGTCAGTCGCGACAGCCAACCTGTCCGTTCGGGAACATATTTGTAGAATGCGCCTTCGCGACCCCAGTAGAAAGTGCCGTCGCTGAAATTCAGCAGGTTCTTGCGGCCCCACAACAGCAGGGTGCCATCGGGGCCAAGGGCTTTATACCGCTTGATAGTTTCCTCTATTTCGGCCTTATGGCGTTCCTTCTTTTTGGGATAGCTGTGCGAAAAGTCAACATCTTGTGCACTGTATATGCCTATCGACTGATAGTTGGCACCCATCATCAGGTAGTGCGGCGCGTCGAGTCCCTTCGAGGTATGCAGATGCAATCCGCATCCCGCCACGGCGAGGTGTGCCAGCAGCACACCGGCAGCAATGCCGCCAAGGGGTGCTCCGGCAGGACGCAAAAGCTTTTTTATACTGTCGCGATTGCGAAGCATATCAAATAGTTGCACAATCACAATGGCAAAACCGACAAAGAGAGTCTGAGGTTTGATGTAATAACCCAAAGCGCTGACGGCGGCGAAGACGAAAATCCTGACCCACTGTCTTTTGAATGGTGCCGCTGTGGCCATCCAGAGCAACAGAACTGACAGCATCAGCCCCCAAATGTCAGAATATGGTATCGACCACCATGGCGAAAGCCCAATCAACAGGATATAAATCACATAAACCATCATCGCATACACTTTCCTGTGCCAGATATGCATAGCCGTCTGAAACAACATCAGTGCCGTCAGTCCACATCCTATACACTGCAGCAAAATCAATGGGAACAATGTTGTTTTCAGACCCAGCATCGGTCCGGTGACGAAAAACGCCAAAGCGAAAATCCTACTCAACAACAAGTTGTTAGGGTTCCAGCGAAAATAAGATTCAAATTCCTCGATCGACCTTCCTTCGGCCATGGCCTGTGCCAGTCCCGTCACCTGCTGCACGTCCCAGTCGGTATGGATATAGTAGCTATACACAAGCAGTATCTGCATGCACGTCAGCACAGTTGTCGCTATCCACAGCCGTCCCCTGTGCACCTCCTCCGAGCGACAGCATTTCGAGACAAGCAACGACAAAAGGGCGACAAAAACTATTCCGCCAAGCATCATAGGTATATGGTAACGCCCCTCGAGCGGTATGCACCACTTCCAATCCGCCCCCTCGGGGAAATGGCAGAATGCAACAATCACAATAATCACCGCCGAAAGCGACAGCCATAACCAGGCTGCGAAACTGTTAGTGTATTTCTTGTTTTGATTGAAAGAGCCCATACTTCTTTTTTAGACCGTAAAACTTTCTACCTTAAACTATAAACTCCAAACTTTATTGTACCGCGGCAATAAAACTTCCACTTTGGCGTTCTGCATCCAAGAAAGAACACACGACAATGACCATAATGTACATCCACGGCTACGGCTCCAACGGCAACGCCACCAAAGGGCAACTGTTGCGAAAAAAGTATCCACAACACAACGTTGTCTCGCCTACTTTCGACTACGACCACAGCACCCCATGGCAGATTCAGGACCTAATACGCGAAACCGTCGAACAGGAGAAAGTTTCTGCAATTGTAGGCAGCAGCTTCGGTGGCTACCATACACTCTGTGCAATGTCGTTTTTCAGAGGTTGTGTCTGGGCAATCAACCCTGTCCATGACGTCGAGTCTGCCATTCGGCACATCATACTGAGTGGCAACCAAGCCTCACAGCAGGCTCAGTCCTTTCTCAACATGTATAAGGATTTCAACTCGAAGGTCTTCATGCAGCAGTCACTTTACAATCAACACCTTCCGCAATCCGACAATATCCCACTCAATTTTGCCCTCAGCACCGACGACGAACTGCTCGGCGACCACCGTCCGCTCCTCGACCTCTTTCCACGCCACGACCGGATTGTCTGGATGGACAACTGCGGACACCGGTTCATGCGCTTCGAGGAACTAAACCTTTCTTTGTAGCCTTCCGCCTTATCCCTGACGAGCCGGCGGCCGTCCTAACTCACGAAACCGCAGCGCCGCAGCAATGCGCTGTTGTCCGGGTCGCGCCCCATGAAGTTGCGGAACAGCACCGACGGATGTTCACTGCCGCCGCGCGAGAGAATCTCGCGACGGAAAGCCGCAGCAGTATCACTATTGAATATGCCACGCTCCTTGAAGCGTGAGAATATGTCGGCATCGAGCACCTCGGCCCATTTGTAGCCATAGTATCCGGCAGCATATCCTCCCGAAAAAATGTGCGTGAACGACGTGCTGGTGCATGCTCCAGGCACGACGGGCAGCAGTTCGACCATATTGGCATGCTCGAAGGCTTCGACATTCTCTGTCAGTGGATGGTGTAATGTATGATAGGCCATATCGGTGCGCCCGAAATTGAGCTGTCGCACACAGAGCCACCCGGCAAGATAGTTTTCGCTGCGACGAATCTTCTCTATGTATTCCGGCGGAATTGTCTTGCCAGTCTGGTAATGATGTGCAAAGGTGTTGAGGAAATCAGCCTCGTAGCACCAGTTCTCCATCACCTGCGACGGCATCTCCACAAAGTCGTGACGCACATTGGTCCCACTAAGCGACGGATAGTGCACATCGCTCAGCATACCATGCATGGCGTGTCCCATCTCGTGCATGAATGTCTCCACCTCGTCAAAACTCAGCAGCGACGGCTTGCTTGCCGTTGGCTTGGTGAAATTGCACACCACCTGTATCAGTGGACGCACCTGACTTCCGTGTATGCACGACTGGCCACGGAATTCGGTCATCCACGCCCCGCTGCGTTTGCTTTCGCGAGGAAACATATCGAGGTAGAGCAACCCCATAGCACGCTCCCCGTCACGGACTTCAAACACCTTCACATCTTCATGATACACAGCAACATCATTCCTTTCGACAAAAGTCAATCCATACAGTCTACGATAGAGGTCGAAAATTCCCTGGCGCACGTTTTCAAGCCTGAAATACGGCCTCAGGGCTTCGCTGTCGAAATCGTAGCGGTCCCTTTTCAGCTTTTCACTCCAATAGGAGAAATCCCAGTTCTGGAGTTCATAGTCCGCTCCGTGTTTACGGGCATATTCTTTTACCTCGCCGAGGTCGTTGCGGGCAAAGGGCAGCGACGACTGCAGTAGGTCGTCGAGAAAACGGGTCACGTTTTCCTCTGTCTCTGCCATGGTTCGGCATAGCGAATAGGAGGCATAGTCATCGTAGCCCAACAACTGAGCCTTCTGCAGTCTGAGTTCAACTATACGCGACACTATCTGTTTGTTATCGTTGCCGTTGTCACGATTGCCACGGCTGTTGTAGGCTCGCCACATCTGCTCGCGTAGCGACCGGTCGTCGGCATAGGTGAGGAACGGTCTGTACGACGGTGCATGGAGGGTGAACACCCACCCTTCCAAGTTCCGCCTGGAGGCCTCCTCGCGAGCCGCTTCGACAATATCGGCAGGCAGCCCGCCGAGCCGACTGCTGTCGGTTATATGGAGCGTATACTCGTTGGTATCGTTGAGGGCATTGTGGTTGAACTGTTCCGACAAAGTGGCCAACTCCTCAGTGCATGCATTGAACAGGCGTTTCTTCTCTTCGTCAAGTCCAACACCGTTGCGGACAAAACGCTGGTAGTACTTCTCAAGCAGCTCCATCTGCTCACAGTCAAGATTCATCTCGCCACGCTTTTCATATATTGTTCTTACACGAGCAAAAAGCCTTTCGTTCATCCACACACGGTTCTCGAACTGCGACAGCTCCGGCACAAGGTCCATAACCGTCTGTTGCAGAACAGGATTAGTGTCGCACTCATTAATATTGAAAAGCAGCGCAGTGCACCTGTCGAGCGGTTCGGTCGCCGTTTCGAGACGCACGATTGTATTTTCGAATGTCGCCTCTTCTGGCTGCAAGGCTATGTCTTCAATCGCTGTTTCCGAAACACTCATCGCCTCACGGATTGCAGGGGCATAGTGAGCGTCCTCTATAATGTTGAAAGGAGGTGTCTGGAACGGAGTGTTCCACGGCAGCATCAGTGGGTTAGTATTCATTCTTTTGATTTAACGTAACGTTCAAAAAACTAAAGATATTTTTTATTGGGAGTGTCACAATAATAACAGTACTTTCTCGTTTCTTTCTGCGACAATAACGAATTAAAACCAATAAAATTTTAAACATTGTTGCAATATGAAAAAGTTTTTTTTGATAATGCTCGCAGCACTCCCGTTGGTATTCACTTCCTGCAAAGGCGAAGACCCCGAAAAAGTGGCTGCACTACAAAAAGCCGACTCGCTGCAAGCCATTGTTGATGCAAAGGATGGCGAAATCGATGCCCTCTTCGAAGTCCTTAACGAGATCGAGACCAACCTCACGGAGATTTCCTCACGCTACAGCAAGGTCAGTAACCTGAAACAGGGGAATCCCGAAATGAACTCACGTGTCAAAGGTCAAATTACCGACCAGCTGGCAGTAATCGAGAATATGCTGGCACAAAACAAGCAGAAAATCGCCAACCTCAACGCCAAGATTGCCAACCTCGGACAAGAGAACAGCAAGCTGCAGGAGTTTATCGACAACCTCAACAACCGTATGGCCGACCAGGAGAAACAGATCTCCGACCTCATGAGCGAACTCACCATCAGCAAGGCTACCATACAGAAACTGTCTGAAAACGTCAGCGACCTCACGCAAGCCAACCAGGAGAAAGACGATTATATAGCCTACCAAACCAACGAGGCCAACAAGGCCTACTACATCGTCGGTTCGTACAAGGAGCTCAAGGAGCTTGGCATAGTCAACAAAAGCGGTGGTTTTATCGGCATCGGCAAAAAGCAGAACATCACAACTGATATGGACGTCAGCCGTTTCCAGACCATAGACCGCTCCAAGGTGACAACCATAGCCATAAACCAGCGCAAAGCCCAGCTGATCTCGAAGCACCCCGAAGGTTCCTACGAACTTGTCATGGACGAGAACGACAGCAAAACAGTCGCCTATCTCAGCATCAAGGACGTCAACGCTTTCTGGCGCTTCACCGACTACCTTGTCATCTCAACAAACAAATAACCCCCCTTCAACCCTTTAACCCTCCAACCCTTCAACCCTTCAACCTATCAACCCTTTAACCCTCTAACCCTCCAACCCTTCAACCCTTCAACCCTTTAACCCTTCAACCCTTTAACCCTTTAACCCTTTAACCCTTCAACCCTCTAACCCTTTAACCCTCTAACCCTTTAACCCTTCAACCTTTAAACCCTCTATATCATGACCGAAAACACAGAAAAAAAGAACATATTCCTCGGCATAAGCATCGTGCTCGCCGCCTTCGTCCTCGGTCTTATGCTTGTCTGGACCGTACGCACTCTCAAATCCTTCGACGACACCGTCACCGTCCGTGGCCTCTGCGAACGCGAAGTGCCAGCCGACCGCGTCGTACTCCGCATCAGCTACACCGCACAGAACAACTCGCTCGTCGACCTCCGCAACACCGTCGAAAACAACGACCGCACCATCATCGAGCTCATCAAGAAAGCAGGCATCAAGGATGACGAAATCAAGTACACCACAGCCAACTTCAACGACCGCTACGAAGACTACTACGTCAGCGAGAACCTCAAGTTCCGCTACAATGCACAACAAACCATCAACATCTTCAGCTCCAACATGGACGCTGTGCGCAAACTGCAGAACACCATCGATGCCGACCTTCTAAAGCAGGACATCATCTCAAGCACCTATGCAAGCTACGAATACAACGGCCTCAACGACATCAAGCCTTCCATGATTGCCGAAAGCCTTGAGAAAGCACGCGAAAGCGCCGAGGAATTCGCCAAAAACAGCCATAGCAAGATCGGCAAGATGCGCACCGCATCGCAAGGCTACTTCGATATAGAAGACCTCGACGAGAACACTCCTCAAATCAAGAAGATACGCGTCGTCACAACCGTCGAATACTACCTCAAATAAACCGACATGATGCGCCTCGCTGTCGCAACCCTCTTCTGCTGCCTCCTCGCAGCAACACTCTCGTCATCTGCTCAGGAAACCACTGAGCAGATGGCTTCTTATTACTACAACAACCACGAGTTCGACAAGGCCATCGAACTGTACGAGCCTCTCTACAACCGCACCCAGAACAGCTTCTACTACCAGATGCTATACAACTGCTACCTCGAAACCGGACAACCAAAAGAGGCAGAGCGTCTTGTAGAAAAACGCATCAAACGATACCCTCGCGACCTCTTCCTCTATGTCGACCTCGGCACTATCTACCACAAAAACGGCGAACGGAAGAAAGCCGAAAGACAATTCAGCTCTGCAATCTCAAAACTCGGCCGCGATTCCAAACAGGCCAACGACCTCGCCGTAGCTTTCGAGAATGCCGGCCGCAACGACCTCGCCATACAGACCTACCTCAAATCACGCGACAATCTCAACAGCAGACTGATCTATGTCATGGAACTCGCCACTCTGTATAAGAAAAACGGCGACTACGACAAGATGATGTCTGAATACTTCGACCTTCTGGACAATGCCCCCGGCAACACGGCATCGGTCCAGATTGCCCTTCAACGCGCCCTCAGCGAAACCTCTGACGACAGAATCGCCGACGGGCTGCGCAAAACCCTCATCTCGCGCATCCGACAGCATCCCGACAACCAACAGTATCTCGACATGATGATATGGTTCTCGTTGCAACAGAAGGACTTCGAATTCGCGCTGACGCAAGCCAAAGCTGTCGACGCACGATTCCCCGACCAAGGCGGACTGCAGGTGCTGCGGGTAGCTCAGATAGCAGCCAACAACGAAGCTTTCGATGTCGCCTCACAAGCCTATGCCCACCTCGTGGCCAAAGGAAGCGAATCGCCTCTCTACTTCGACAGCCGCATAGGCCTGCTCAATGTCAAATACGCCCAAATCAACCAAAGCCACGCCGTAGACAACAAAATGCTTGACAATCTCGAACGGGAGTATGAATCGACCATCAACGAGCTTGGCAAGAGCCCTAAAACAGTTCAGCTGATGCGCAACTACGCTCACCTGCTGGCCTACGGCAACGGCAATGCCAACACCGACAACGCACGTCTTCAGAAAGCGGCCGACCTGCTCTACGACATCATCGAGATGCCACGCGTCCCGCAAAACACCATCTACGAGGTCAAACTGGAACTTGGCGACCTGTTGCTCTTCTCGGGCGAGACATGGGACGCCTCGCTCCTCTACGGACAGGTCGAAAAGGCAGCCAAGAACGACGTGATCGGGGCTATGGCAAAATTCAAGAACGCCAAGCTCAGCTACTACAATAACGATTTCTCTTGGGCCAAGTCGCAACTCGACGTGCTGCGTGCCTCCACTTCAAAACTCATCGCCAACGATGCCATGGAGCTCTCCCTCCTCATCAGCGACAACATGGAGGAAGACAGCACCTACGACATGTTGGAGCTCTACGCGGCAGCCGACCTTATGTTCTATCGCGGACAGCTCGACTCGGCACTCGTTCTCCTCGACGCCATCACCATTCGCGCACTCTCGCACCCCCTCTTCGATGAAGTCCTTATGCAAAAAGCCAAAATCCGAATGAAACAAGGACGATACAACGAGGCCGACTCCCTTCTGCAATTCGTGGCCGAACACTACGCCGACGACATCCTCGCCGACGACGCGCTCTTCCTACGCGCCGAACTCAACGAGCAGCAGTTGAACAATCCCGCTCGTGCCCGCGAATGCTATGAACGCATCCTCCTCGACTATCCCGTCAGCCTCTACGCCGACCGTGCCCGCAAACGCTACAACGCACTGAAGAGTACGCTGCCATAGACACATCTCAACAAAAATATTCAACCCTCTCAAACCCTCAAACCCTTCAACCCTCTCACCCCTCTCAACCTCAAACCCTTAAACTCTCAAACCCTTCAACCCTTCAACCCTCAAACCCTCAAACCCTTCAACCCTCTTTATTAAGGTTGGCTGCTATGCTCTATTGCCCATTGGTGGTCGGCCTCGTCGATGGAGTAGATATATGTAATTACTTTATAGCCATCTCTAAAATCGTCTATTCGTTCTAACTCGAGGTTTGTGTATGGTGATTTGGGGTATTCTTGCGACTTACGGTAGTCAATAAATGTAGAATCGTTAAAAACAACTTTTCCTAAATCATAGGAACTTAGCAACTTCTCTATTTCGTCAGTGGATGCATTATCCCCTATATATCTAAGGATTGGTGTTTCTGAATATTCGCTGTCGGCTGGAAAGATGTGTGTACTGATATAATTGATAGTGTTTTTATTTGAAACGTCATTTATGACAAGCTGTGTTCCCTCATATCTTATAGTATTGTCTGTTGCATTTACGATTCCAACGTATACTTCAGAATAATTGTATTTAAAGCAGCTGGAAAATAATAAGGAAAATAAAATTGATATTATAAAAATGCACTTTTTCATATTGTGTGTATTACGTTATATGTGAATTACTGTTGACATTGCTTGTTTCGTAAAAAAGTTGTTCGGTATTTCAACCCTCTCAAACCCTCAAACCCTCAAACCCTCAAACCCTCAAACCCTTAAACCCTCAAACCCTCAAACCCTTCAACCCTCTTTATTAAGGTTGGCTGCTATGCTCTATTGCCCATTGGTGGTCGGCATCATCGATGGAGTAGACGTAATGATTTGTTTGAAAGCCAGTTGGAAAATCCTCAATCCAATCCAGTTCGAGGTGAGTATATGGTGACTTAGGATATTGTCGATCCTTGCAATAGTCAATAAATGATGAATCGTAAAATGTAACTCTTCCAATATCATACTTCCCCAATACATTGTTGATGTTAAATGATTTTATTGGACCATAATAGGATATGATCTGACATTTATCGTTCGGTAGAAGTTCATATTCTATTTTCCTTTGTGATTCGTTATTTCCTGTTTCGTTTATACGGAATCCATATCCTTCAAATTTTATGGTACTATCTGTGTTGTTCACGATTTCAACAGATGCACCTATATTATTAATTTTAAAGCAACAGCAGAAAGAGAACTGGCAAAGTGCTATTGTAACAATTAAGATTATTTTTTTCATTTTTTCATTAATTAGGCCACTCGAAATCCTGTCCCCAATAAAGAGAAAACAAGGTATCAATAATATTATTTGTAATACCGGTTATTCTGCGGTTTATTATTGAGTTATATGTACTATTCAAACCAAATGATGATGGCAGAATGCTGTCCTGAATATTATCTGAAGTCCTACCTGCTCTGCAGGCCTGTGACCTTGTGGAGCAAACGCTCAGGTTCCACCTCTTCGTTCATACACACCAGACAGCAGAACAGTGCCACAAACATTATACCCATCTGGCGGTTCATTATTGCCTCAAACAATCCGCTGAATGCGACAGCAAAAACATACGACAGAAGCACGATATCCCCGCGTCGCCATGCCGCCACCGCAGGCACCGCAAAAAACGACAGCAGCAACACAAGTCCCGGAATACCCATGGTCAGCATCGCATCGAGATAGATATTGTGCGAGTTGTACTGGGCGGCTATAAACTTCTCATTACCCGTATCTTCATACACCTCGGCAAGCACATCGTTTTTGTCGCCAATACCAACACCCCAAGGCATGCTCTCGCCAATGGCTTTCAGCGAACTGCCGAAAATCATGTAACGGGCGTCGCTCGTGTCGCCCTCCGTCATCTCGTCGAAAGTCTTCGTCAGCCTCCGCATACCGTCGGGCAACATAAAATAAGCTGCCGTGCCACACACAACGAAAATAGCCGCCATAATCATTCCGCGCCTAACCTTGTGCAAACCAAACATCTGATGCAGCACAACACCGACAAGCATCACTGCCATCCCCGCAATACCGGCACGCGAGACAACCATAACCATATACGCCGCAAGTATAATCGCGACAACATAGAGCCCCCACCGTTTTTCGTTTTCGTCTTCGTTCGAACTCACCCATTCAGAATATACAAAACCCATGGCCAACAGCAAGTAGAGCGACACATACGAGTGGTGTACCGCATCGAACGACGACGAAAAGACAAACCCATGGTGCACAACAAGCATCCTCACAAAGCAGAACAGGAACTTGACTGTCAAGCTCAGCGTGAATACCCACATCAGCGACCGCCGTTTCTCGCTATCGAAATACTTTGTGTCCACACACAGCAGGCAGACGGGCATTAACAGCATCGGCAGTCGACGGACAATCATATCCCATCCGTCAGCATGATTGCTGCTGTACAGCATCGACACCAACTGGTAGGCGTAGAACGCCACCAAAAGCCACAGCGTCCACCTTGCACCCTTGTCTAAGGCTGGGTTGCCCACCCGGCGGGCTACCGCAACGCGTACTGCTGCATTGACAACAAACAGAGGCAGCAGCCACATCATCAGCTGCCAGTCGTAAGGCAACACGGCAGCCATCAGCAGCAGCAAGGCATACTCCACCCCTTCCAGCACTGTTATGCCGCCAAACATCCGTTCCTTTATATTAACAAAAAACGTTTTCATATTCATCCAAACTTTTTTCTTTAAACTTTAAACTTTCTTCTTTATTGCCCGACAACAATAATATTTGCATTCTCACGTTGATACATTGGAGGG
>CAMOFI010000049.1 GCA_946613135.1 uncultured Bacteroidales bacterium | reverse complement strand
GATGTTCTTGGCCTCTTCGGCAGCGTGGGTGCGGAAGTCCACCATGGTGGGCAGCGGGTTCATATACTGACGGTCAGTGATCTTGCCGAGGATATCTTTGCGGACGATGTAGAAAGTAACACCGGCAGGACCGACGTTCTTCTGGGCACCACCATAGATGAGGCCGTACTTCTTCACGTCGACGGGACGGCTCATGATGTCGGAGCTCATGTCGGCAACGAGCATGACGTTGTTGATCTCGTTAGCGGCAAAGTCCTTACGGATCTCGGTACCATAGATGGTGTTGTTGGTAGTGATGTGGAAATAGTCAGCGTCAGCGGGAACGGTCCAACCCTTCGGGATGTAGCTGTAGGTCTTGTCTTCGCTGGAGGCAACGATAACGGTCTCGCCGAAGTTCTTAGCCTCTTTGGCAGCTTTCTTGGCCCAAACACCGGTCTGCAGATAGGCAGCCTTCTTGTTGAGCAGGTTGGCGGGAACATCCATGAAGCCGGTGCTGGCACCACCACCGAGGAAAAGGATTTCGTATTCAGCGGGGATATTCAGAAGGTCACGCCACAGCTGACGGGTTTCTTCCATAGTGCGCTCCCAACCGGGGGTACGGTGGCTAATCTCGAGAAGACCGATACCGGTGTTGTCGAAATCGCGGATGGCATTGATGGTGGATTCAATGGCCTCTTTGGGCAGGACACAAGGGCCTGCATTGAAATTATAAGCTGTTTTCATCTTTGATTTTTTGTTTAAATAATTTATATTAAATGAATTAATTTATAATTCTCTAGTTGAATGCATTTACAAAAGTACGTATTTTTATAATAATAATGTATTATTCCTTAAAATAAATTTTCAACAACTATTTTCCCTCTCAATCGAAAGTGGAAAAACAAAAAAAATCATTTTTCATGTTGATTTTTTCAACCGACAAATGTTCAATTCCGGCGTCGCATGTCGAAAGATAATGATTGACTGAACGATAATCAACAGGGCTGTTCCAATGTGGTATTAAGAATCAAATATTTATGATAATATTATGATTGATAGAATATTATATTGTGGTATGTGTCCATGTTTTTTATTGACAGCAACTTATTTTTTCAACAAAAAAAGTGTAAAAAATGGTGTTTTTTTTAGGCAAAATATTTTTTGTTTTGAAATAAAATCGTATATTACGAGGCCGTTGTTTTGTTAATGGAATAATAAAAGATTGTGATTTAAGAATTTTTGAAAGCAATTACATTGTTGAAGGGTTTTATTGCCGTTTCGGTTTAATAAAAAAAACACAATCCACCAAATTTTTTTTCAAAATTTCAAAAAAAAAAAATCAACGAAATTTGCAACACAAACAAAAAAAGAGACTATTTGTATAAATGATATAAAATCATAACGAAACAATCACACACAATGCAAAACTATAAATCGGTTTGGACAAACTGTCTAAAGATTATTAAGGAAAACCTCGGTCCCGAGAACGAACAGGTCTTCAAAAACTGGTTCGAGCCTATCGTGCCGGTCCAGCTCGAAGACAATGTCCTCACGATTCGCGTTCCAAGCCCGTTCTTTTATGAATGGCTTGAAGAACATTTCCTCGACCTGCTCAAGCGTACCATCCGTCTGCAGCTGGGTCCTAACGGCATGCTGAAATATAGCATACTTATGGATACCAGTATCGCTGATACTCCTATTACAACAGACATACCCTCTTCGGGACGGCAGGCCACCATCAACAGACCTAAGGATATCCCCTTAGTCCTGCATGGCGAAAACGAACATGAAATAGCTAATCCTTTTGTAATACCGGGCCTTCAAAAACTCAAGATCAACTCTCAACTCAACGGCAACTATACTCTTGAAAATTTTGTCGAAGGTGACTGTAATCGGTTGGCCCGTTCCGCTGGATATGCAGTGGCCGAAAATCCAGGACGCACATCCTTCAACCCGCTTCTGCTTCATGGTGGTGTGGGGTTGGGCAAAACCCACCTCGCTCATGCTATCGGTATCAAAACAAAAGAAAAACATCCGGACAAGACTGTCCTGTATGTCACTTCCGAACAATTCCTGCAGCAGTATGTGGAAGCTGTCCGCAACAAGAATACCAACGATTTCATCCATTTCTACGAGATGATCGACTTCCTTATTCTTGACGACATCCAGTTCTGGGCAACAAAGGGAATCCATACCCAGGAGGCTTTCTTCCACATCTTCAACTATCTGCATCAGAAAAACCGTCAAATCATTATCACGAGCGACAAAGCACCGTCGGAACTTGGCACTCTCGAACCTCGTTTGCTGTCTCGTCTCAAATGGGGACTCGCTGCCGACCTTGGCACTCCAGATGTCGAGACTCGCCTGGCCATCTTGAAACAGAAACTCGCCAATGACGGTATCGAGATGCCTGAGGATGTCATTGAATATATAGCATACAATATTAATACCAATGTACGCGAACTCGAGGGCGCACTGGTGTCGCTGATTGCCCAGTCTTCTCTCAACCACCGTCAAATCACTATCGAACTGGCTAAACAGATGATAGACAAGTTCGTGAAAAGCACCACTCGCGAAATCACTATCGACTATATCCAAAAGGTTGTATGCGACTATTTTAAACTTCCTCTCGAGAGCATCCAGTCTACCACACGCAAACGCGAAATCGTGCAAGCACGCCAACTTACCATGTACTTCGCCAAGAAACTCACTAAGTCGTCGCTCGCAATGATTGGACTGCAATGCGGCAACAAAGATCATGCAACAGTGCTGCACGCTTGCAAGACAGTCTCAAACCTCAACGAGACTGACAAGCAGTTCCACTATTGGGTCGATGAACTCGAAAAGAAACTCAAAGACTAATTCCTTACACCATTGGGCAAAGTCTCTTTCAAACCGGGAAACATGTTGTACCCACTGCCTGCAGTGATGGTGTCGTGTGGCGACTCGCCCGACAATTACAACATAATAACCATTGCATGGACGGGCACTGTATGCAGCGACCCGCCCATGTGCTATATATCTGTCAGAAAACAACGCTACTCGCATGACATAATCAGCCGTACTGGTGAATTCGTTATCAACCTCACCACAACCGAACTCGCCACGGCAACCGACTGGTGCGGCGTGAAAAGCGGACGCGATGTGAACAAGTTCAAAGAGATGCACTTGACTCCGCAACAGGCGCAGATTGTCAAAGCCCCTCTCATCGCCGAATCGCCGTTGAATATCGAATGTGTGGTGACTGAAATCCGTGAACTTGGCAGCCACGACATGTTTATGGCAAAAGTTGTAGCCGTCAATGCAGAAGAAAAACTGATTGACAAAACAACAGGCCAGTTCCAGCTCAATCACGCTTCTCCCCTGGCCTACTCACACGGGAAATATTTCGGGCTTGGCCAAAAAATCGGAGGCTTTGGATTCTCTGTCAAGAAAAAACGGTAAAATATTTTATGTATTTTGCCGTTATCTTGTTTTTGAAGGGATTGGTGTGAACTTAATTTGTTAACCTGCAAATACAAAATCCAGTTTTTCAGATTCGGAGTAACGCAGATGTGGCGGGTCTTGTATTTTTAATGAATCGATTGATTGCTAAAACAATAAAAAAAGAATATGAAAATCTCCTGTGTCGAACCGCTGGGTATCAGCGAAGATAATTTCAAAAAACTTCAGTCGGAATTCTCGGCCAAAGGCCATGAACTATGCTATTACATGGACCGCAACGAGTCTGCCGATGTCCTCGTGCAGCGTATGAAAGACAGCGATATAGTTATCGTCTCGAACATCAAACTTTCTTGCTCAACCCTTTCGGCTTGCCCCAAACTGAAAATGCTTTCGGTAGCCTTTACAGGTCTGGACCACATAGACCTCGGCTACTGCAAAGAACATGACATTACGGTATGCAATGCTGCAGGATATTCCACCACCGCCGTTAGCGAACTGGCTATTGGTCTGATGCTCGACGTCCTTCGTAAAATCACTGAACTTGACGGTGTCGTCAGGAATGGCGGTGCAAGGGGCGCATTCCTCGGTCGGGAGCTGAAGGGCAAAACAGTGGGAGTCGTTGGCACCGGAGCTATCGGTTTGGCAACAGCCCGTCTGCTGAAAGCGTTTGGCTGCAAGGTGATTGCATACAGCCGCACACAACGTCGGGAGGCTGTCGAAATGGGTGTCGAATACTGCAGCCTTGACAATCTTATGAAGCAAAGCGATATCGTCACCCTGCATGTGCCGATGACTGCCGAGACACATCACCTCATCGACAGCAAGAAAATCGCTTTGATGAAGCCCACTGCCATAATCGTCAACACAGCACGTGGCAATGTGGTGGACATCGATGCCGTCGCCGACGCGTTAAAGGATGGCCGTATCGCCGGCGCAGGGTTCGACGTATATGAGAAAGAGCCACCTCTCGAATCGAACCATGCCCTGCTGACCTCGCCCAATTGTGTCGTCGTTCCTCATGTGGGCTATGCCACCCGCGAAGCTTTCGACATCCGTGCCGGTATTGTATTCGACAATGTTTGGCACTTCATTGATAAACAATAATACAAACCAATATGAAAAAAACAATCCTCGCTGTCGTTGCAGTGTGTTGTCTCGTTTTGGCAAAAGCCCAGACCGTCAGCTCTGATGCTGCATCCGGAGCAGCACGACAGTTCATTAATGTAGAAGAGCCCTCCACCTCGTTCGCCTCGCTTGCGTTGTGCCACACCTTCGCCGATGATAACGGTATTCCTGTTGCCTATGTGTTCAATATCGATACCGTTGGGTTTGTCATCGTGGGTGCCAGGATGGACGAAACTCCTATCGTTGGATATTCTTTGAATGGTGCTTTCGACATCAGCAGGATTCCTTCCAACCTGAAGGGATGGCTCGCAAACTATGTGGACGATATATATGCTATACGGCATTGCTCTTCAAAATCGGTCGTAATACAGAAATATCAGGCCGAATGCCAGAAACAATGGAAGGCATTGGCCGATGGCTCCTATGGTCAAGGCGGGCCCAGCAAGGGTGTCAATGCTCTTGTGGCGTCAACATGGGACCAAGGATATGGTTACAACAACTTGTGTCCTGTTTATCCTAGCGGATATAGCGGCATGAACGGCAATGGCAGAAGCTGTACGGGATGCGTCGCCACTGCCATGGCCCAGATTATTCGCTATCATCGTTATCCGTCGACTGGTTACGCCAGCAAAAGCTACACGCATGGAACTTACGGCATGTTGAGCGCCCAATTTGATTCGGCCAATTACAATTATGACAACATGCCCAACTCGGTCAGCTACTACTCGTCGGCAGCTCAGAAACAGGCAGTGTCTTTATTGTGCTATCACTGCGGTATTGCTGTCGAGATGGACTATGAAGGCCCCAACCACACCACAGGCAGCGGCGCCCATAGCGAGAATGTGCCTCAGGCCTTGAAGCATTTCGGCTACACTAATTCTTATTACAAGTCCAAATCGCCCAACACTACCTTATGGGACTCGCTGCTTAAAAACGATATCAACAATAGCCTGCCGGTATACTATAGTGGTTCTAACAGCGAAGGTGGACATGCCTTTATCTGCGACGGCTATCGCGACAACGGCACATATCACTTTAATTTTGGATGGAGTGGATATGGCGACGGATACTATACCGTATCTGATGCCAACGGGTTCTCATCAAGCCAAGGTGCTGTATTCAATATTTTCCCTTCGAATTTTGGCCCATTCCGTGACAGGATATACATCGATGCCGAGGCTTCAGGACATGGCTCTTCGTGGAGCGATGCCTATCCCGACATCGAGCCTGCCCTCCAGATATGCGGGCTCTATAAACGTGGAACTATATGGGTGAAGAACGGTGTGTATTATGGCAACACGGCGACAGGCAGAGCCTTCTCGATGCAGAAGAATGTCAAGGTGTATGGTGGATTCAACGGCACCGAAGAGAGTCTCGACGACCGCGACTTGGCCAACGCCAACACCGTCATGAGTGGCGACAACAAACGTATGGTGGTATATGCTGACTATGAAGCCACCAATTCTGCACTTTACAATATGATTGTCGCTGACGGACGTGCTTCTACTGGCTCCGGAATCACCATCAAGAAAGGAATCAGAGTGGAAAGCTGCACCTTCGAAAACAACACCTCTACTGCAGGCGATGGCGCTGCCGTAGATGTCGAAATCAACAACCTCTACAATTGCATCGTACGCAACAATGTGGGTGGTGGCGTTCATCTGAGCAACTCGAAAATATACAACAGCTTGATAGTCCACAACGATGGCTACGGCATATGGGCCCAGTCTGGCACTGTTGACGGTTGCGATGTTGTATGCAACTCTGGTGTTGGCATCAACAACAGGAACAATACCACCATCCGTAACTGCATCGTCTGGCGTAACGACAGCTCGTTGTACGACAACAGCATCCAGTATGTTAAGTTTTCTGCCATCGAGGGCTTCGGCGACATCGACAGCATGAGCAACATAGGCATAAGCAGGACAAACCGGTCGGACGTAATGAATAGTCCGTTCTTCATCGATCCCGACACTATCATTGGACCTTCCGACAATATGGGCGACTGGCGCTTGAGCAGCCTCTCGCCGCTTGTCGATGCCGGCGACACACTGCGCTATGTTTCATACGAATACGACCTTGATGGCAACGCCCGTACTCGTGCAGGCCGTACAGACATCGGATGCTACGAACACGATCCCTATGTCGATATCGATCGTCCGGCAGAAAGCTCAGTCGTAAAAATATATCCTAATCCGGCAGGGCATACTCTGAATGTCGAATCCGCAGCAGGCATGGCATACATTTATGACGCCATGGGCCGCTGCATTATGACTGTCGAATTGCCCGACGGACACATCTCGGTCGACATCAGCCGTCTGCCCCAAGGTCTCTATTTGCTGCGGACCTCCCATGGGGCTATGGCCAAAATCATTAAACAATAGAAAACTATGGCAAGCAACAGCGATTTAGTCCAGTATATTGTCGACCAATGCTCTGCTGCTGGCAATATCGAGGCACGGAAGATGTTCGGCGACTATGGCCTTTATTGCAATGGCAAATTGTATGGTCTTATCAGTGACAATGGTCTGTATATCAAACCGACGGAAGAATGCAAAGGCCTGTTGAAGGACATCGTTATGCGTCCTCCCTACGATGGTGCAAAACCCTATTTCTATATAGAAGACATAGACAACAGTGACTACCTTGCACACATTGTACGTACAACTTGTAATGCTCTTCCGGACCCTAAACCGAAAAAAAAGAAAAAATAAAAAACGCAGGCGTTGCGCCTGCGTTTTTTATTTGATTCAAATCGTCTTTGATGTTATTTTGCCGGATGGTCGGCGTGGAATTTCTCCAGACGCTCTTTGAGGTCGGGGAACTGGTCACGCTGCACGAGAGCCACGCAGGCACGGATGCCCTGCTTGTGGCTGCCGGTAATGTCGAGTGCGATGGCGCTGATGCCGTAGCGTATAAGCTCGTTGAGCAGGTCGACGCCTTCGAAACCAGGATAGCAGAACGTGAAGTAGAAACCGTCGCCAATGTCCTCGCCCATATCCTTGTCATAGACAATGTAGAAACCGTTGTCGGTAAACATCTTCTTCATAATGCCAGCCTTCTCGCCGTACTCCTTGATGTCCTTGACGAAATTGAATGTGCCGTCATTGGCACCCTTGAGCATTGCTGCCATAGCATATTGCACGCTGTGGGCCGTGCCAGAGCTGAGGCAATAGAGAGTGCCGAAGATAAGGGCGCGGCCAAGCTGTGTCTGGCTGTAGTAGCGAGCCAAGTCGGGGCATTCCATATTGAACAGCATTGGGCTGCATATCATCATGGCAATACGTTCACCGGCATAGCTGAAACTCTTCGAGCCGCTAATCATCAGCACATAGCGGTCGGTATATTTGGCCACGGTGGGCTGGAACGGAGCCTTGCCGGGAACGCTGTAGTCCTTGCGGAAATCCATCAGGAAATAGGCATCGTCCTCAAGGACGACAACGCCGTACTTGTTGGCCATCTCACCTATAATCTGCAGTTCGTGCTCGGTGAAGCAGAACCAGGCAGGATTGTTGGGGCTGCTGTAAATCAGGCAGGCAACATCGCCGTCCTTGAGTTCTTCTTCAAGTTTGTCGCGTAGCTTGTCGCCACGGTATTCGTACACGTCGAAGGTTTTCATGGGGATGCCCAGCACGCGGCATTGCTGTTTCTGTACAGGGAATCCCGGGTCGATAAACAGCACCTTGGTCTTTTTGGCATCGTAGCGTGTTAGGGTGAGGAACGAAGCAAAGCCGGCCTGCATAGAGCCTACGGTAGGCACGCAGCAGTCGGGGGTAACGTCGACATCCAAGAAATTTTTCACGAAGCGTGCAGCCTCCTTCTTGAAGTCGGCAGTGCCGTATATTTCGGGATATATACTTGCAACGCCGTTGCGAAGAGCCTCTATCTGAGCTTCGACTCCCACCTGCGGTGCAGGAAGACCGGGAATGCCCATCTCCATTTTCACAAAGCGGACATCTGTGGCCTTCTCTACATCCTGAATCATCTTGCGCATCTCGCGGATGCTGGCTTTGCCGGGATTCTTTATTTTGTTCTCGCTGGCGATTTTGTCAATCACCTCTTTTTTTATTGGTATTTGAGTCATGATATTATATTTTAAAAATCAAATGATTAGTGTTGTCTATGATTCTATTTTACGTTCCAGTCTTTTAGTTTTACTACATTGATGGGACTGACATCCTTGATGATAAGGAAAACTTCTTTTTGCTCATCGGCAGGGGCAGGAGTGAAAATCGACACGATTTCAGCAATGTTCACGTCAATAAATTGTGTTACTGACAGGAGGTTGGGTCTGCGTTTGTGTACCTGCTGCAGGTATTTGAGCGCCTGTATTATGTTCTGTCGTGCCTGAGGCTGGTCCTTGGTCATCATGTCAAGTCCCATCCGGTAATAGTAGTAGTAAACACTGTGAAGGGCCTCATAGGCCGAGTTGGTATGGTTTTCCATAAACCAATAGCGAGCCTTTTGGCTATCGGAAGCTTTCCATCCTTTAAGTGCCGTCGAGCTTCCCACTGTCTGGCTTATCGTGCGAGCCATTTCGAAGAAAGGCTCACCACCGTTGGGACCATATGTGTCGAAGTACATGCCGAGCATTATGTAGCAGTAGTATGCCAACGTCGACGAAAGATTATCGTAAAATGTATTTGGGTCGAACTCAAGAGGTTGGCTTTCGTTGAAAGAGAATTGGAAATCATTGCTGCCTTCCATGTAATTGAATACACCCGTCGTATAGTTGGAGTTGTATACCGGTCGTCGCAGCTGGATTGATATTTGTCCGGCAAAATCGGTTGCGGAAGTGCGCTGCGATAGGATTATGTTTATCGAGCAGTCAAGCCTCTCCACCTGGTCGAATTCGAGATTTGTCCATTGGCGGTTGTTGATAAAATCCTCAATGGCACGTTTCATTGTCTCGAAAATCTTTACATCTCCGGTCTCATATTGCTGTGTGGTGCTTTGCAGCTTTTGGTAGTTGACAGAAACACCACAACGGAATTCCTGTGCAGAACCCGTTGCGAAGAAAGCACTAAATATCAGCAATATCAGAAGTTTCTTCACGATTATCATATTGTTTTTCAGTCTGCAAAGATAACAAAAAAAACAAAACCATCGTTCTTTTTATTAAAATCAATCTATTTATTAATGTCTCTTTTGTCGTAAAACATTAAATATCAAATCTTCATGCGATAAATTATTTTATGCACATATTGTTGAAAAAACATAGTTCCCAACATGTCGCAATTTCGTCAAAAATTTGTAATTTTGCATTTTAAAACAAAAAGGAATTGAAACAATGAGTGAAGAATTAAATAACTCTAAACAAGGTAATTATAGTGCAAATAATATCACTGTGCTCGAAGGTCTCGAGGCAGTAAGAATGCGTCCGGCAATGTATATCGGCGACGTCAACTTCCGCGGAATGCACCATCTGGTATACGAGGTGGTCGACAACTCCATCGACGAAGCCCTTGCAGGATACTGCACCAGAATCAATGTCACGATAGAGGAGGATAATTCGATAACTGTCGAAGACAACGGACGTGGTATACCTGTCGACATGCACGAAAAAGAGCATCGCTCGGCACTCGAAGTGGTCATGACCGTCCTGCACGCCGGCGGCAAATTCGACAAGGGAAGCTACAAGGTGTCTGGCGGTCTGCATGGAGTCGGCGTAAGCTGCGTCAACGCCCTCAGCGACCACATGACGGCCGAGGTGTATCGCGACGGCAAAATCTATCGTCAGGAATACAGCCGCGGACTTCCGCTCTATCCTGTCAAGGAGGTCGGCACTACCGAAAAACGCGGAACCTGCATCCACTTCCACCCCGACCCGCAGATTTTCACCGTTTCGGAATACGACTGTCCTACCCTTGAAAACCGTCTGCGCGAGCTGGCATACCTCAACAAAGGCATCGAACTGAACCTCGAAGACCGCCGCAACAAGGACGAAAAAGGCGACACATTCAAAGAAAGGTTCTACTCCGAAAACGGTCTGCGCGACTTCATCATTTATCTCGACGAAAACCGCGAAAGCCTTATGCCGGAAAGCATCTATATCGAAGGCGAACGCCAGGGCATTCCGATAGAGATAGCCATGCAGTATAACTCGTCGTTTAGCGAGAACATACACTCATACGTCAACAATATCAACACCCACGAAGGCGGCACACACCTGACAGGATTCCGCAGCGGACTTACGCGCACCTTGAAGGCCTATGCCGACAAAAGTGGTCTGCTGGCTAAAGCCAAGGTCGAAATCTCAGGCGACGACTTCCGCGAAGGTCTCACGGCAGTCATCAGCGTAAAGGTTGCCGAGCCCCAGTTCGAAGGCCAGACCAAGACAAAACTTGGCAACACCGAGGTCCGTGGAGCTGTCGACAGCGCAGTGAGCGAAATGCTCGAAAACTATCTTGAAGAGCACCCCAACGAAGCAAAGATGATTGTCGAGAAGGTCATCCTCGCCGCACGTGCCCGCCAAGCAGCACGCAAGGCTCGCGAGATGGTGCAACGCGGAACCGTGTTCAGCAGCGGCGGACTGCCAGGGAAACTGGCCGACTGCCAGGACGGAGACCCCTCTGTATGCGAAATATTCTTCGTCGAGGGTGACTCGGCAGGCGGAAGCGCCAAGCAGGGACGCGACCGTCGCTTCCAGGCCATCCTGCCTCTGAGAGGAAAAATCCTGAATGTCGAAAAAGCACTGCAGCACAGAGCTTTCGAGAGCGAAGAAATCCGCAATATCTATACCGCACTTGGCGTGAAAGTGGGCACCAACGAGGACAGCAAGGCCCTCAACATGGAAGGACTACGCTACCACAAGGTCATCATCATGACCGATGCCGATGTCGATGGCTCTCACATCGACACCCTTATGCTGACGTTCTTCTTCCGCTATATGCCCGAACTCATTGAGAACGGATATGTCTACCTCGCCACTCCCCCACTCTACGCCGTCAAGAAAGGCAAGAAAAATGTCTATTGCTGGACCGAGGAAGACCGCCTGCGTGCCATCGACGACCTCGGCGGCGGCAAAGAATCGGCCGTACACGTACAACGCTACAAAGGTCTTGGCGAGATGAATCCCGAACAGTTGTGGGAGACGACCATGGATCCCGAAAACCGCCAGCTGCGCCAGATAACCATCGACAGTGCCGCCAGTGCCGACCGCACCTTCTCGATGCTCATGGGCGACGACGTTCCTCCACGCCGCGAATTCATCGAGAAAAACGCAACATACGCAACCCTCGACCTATAAA
>CAMOFI010000048.1 GCA_946613135.1 uncultured Bacteroidales bacterium | reverse complement strand
GTTTCAATCCACGCCCCCGTAAGGAGGCGACTGTGGCTATTATAACGTATATGTTTTTAGAATATTGCCGTCCCAGTTATGCGAATCTAAATTCAAATAACTAACATTGAAGGTTGATTAGATACTTAATTATAATAAGTAAATGATAGTCAGCATGTGCGAAATTAAGGCATTTTGTGTATGCCTTTTGTTTCGCGCTATATGATTATTGTGTCATTTACATCATATGCACTTTCTTTACCTAAAGAAAAAACTCGACCGTGACTTTTCGATGTAAGAAAATAAAAACGGATGTTGTCCAATTCCGTATCTATTATGGATGATATCCTGTTTTTTAAGATCGTAAACTGTGCTTCAGAAACTTCACACTCAAACACGGAGTTCTGCACCCGTTGACCATAGTCTTTGCAGGCTTTTGCTACTTGACGGAGTCGTTTCTGTCCCGTTCTGCTCACTGTGTCGACATCGTATGTGATAAGTATGTACATAGCAATTTACTTAAATATGAAAACAGGATAGTCGTCTATATCATTTCTAATGTATCTGGCCAAGAGCATTGCCTGAACGTATGGCAGCAGTCCGATTGGCACTTTCTCGTTGAGATATGGATGAATGATGGTCTCTTTCTTGCGGTTCTGCCATGCTGTCAAGAATGTCTTTCGCCCTTTGTCGGTCATCGTTACACCTTTTTCTCCTTGATACAGAAAGTCATTGGAAGCTATCTGTCTTTTGTTGATTAGCGATAATACAAACCGGTCGCCCATATAGGCTCGCATTTCCTCCATCACATCAAGAGCTAATGATGTTCTGCCAGGTCGCAGCGTATGGAAAAAACCTACGTATGGATCTAACCCTACTGTTTCCAAGGCAGCGGCCGTATCGTTAGCCAAAAGTGTATAGGCCAGCGAAAGCATTGCATTAACAGCGTCTTTAGGTGGTCGTCGATTACGTCCTGCAAAAGGGAAATCTTCTTTTTGTTGCAAAATGAGATTGGGGAAAGCAGAAAAATATAGATTGGCAGCTTGTCCTTCAATGCCCATCAGCTCTGTTTTGTCCGGAGATCTTAACGCTTTGCGTTTCTCAAAATCCAATGCTTTTGCAGCTGCTTCCACATCGGCATTATCGCCGTAATCGCGGATGTATCTGCGCAGCACATTGCGGTAGTTCTGAATCTTGCCTGCCACAAAAAGTTGTGCAATGTGTAACGACCATTGTTCGTTATCAGCCAGTTGGTATTGTGCCTTGCGAAGAAGCACATTGCCTTTTGTCTGTCCCTGTACTCGGCTGATGAATCGTCCGTTGGGCGAAAGAAAAGTCAGTGACACACCATTGTCTGTGCATAGTTTCATCAGTCCAGGACTGGCTCCCATATAGCCAAAAGTTACAATGCTCTCTATGTTTATAACAGGTATGCGAAACATCTCCTGCTGCTTGGTAGAGATTACCACATTCATTCCGTCTTTGCTCAGATAGGCTTCTGGAGTTGTGACGTATAGCGTATTAAGCAGTTTCCTCATACAAGTTTTTCTTTAGGTAGTGGGATGCTCTGGTGCAATCGACAGATTCTGGCATACAAATATTATTTAAAGAGCATTTTCCGCAATGTTTGCCTTGTTGTATTGCGGGCAACCGGCCTGACGAGAATATTTCGTGCATCTGGCTGGCACATAATGCGACCGTTTCCCGCAGTTCATCAGATATTGCCACTTCCACTCGGTGGTGAATCTCTGCATAGAAGATGGCTCCATAATCTATATGGATTCCATACTGCTCTTCAAGACACATTGCTTGAGCGGCCAGTTGCACTTCATCTTCTTTGTTTTTCTTGGGTTTGCCGTGCTTGTACTCGACAGGATAAGGCACCCATCTGCCAGGATAGCGAGGGTGACATATGGCGTTTGCCTCATTGATTGTAGGATGCAGCTCTACGACATCGGTCACTCCGTAAAGCCCTAACAGGTGCGAAGCGACATTTACCGAACGCAATGAGATATTGTCACCGCACTTTTGCCGATAGAAGGGATCGTCGGCGTGCTGGTGTATCAGGTTACCTTCCATCGTCAACCTGTTATCTTCCCATTGCTGCTCAATATGTATCAAGGCCCATTGCCGGGGACAGAATCGGAAATGCTGTATTCCCGACAACATAAGCATATCGTCGTCGCTATACGTCATATAAGGCTATTTGTCATCTGTTTTGCCATCCTCGAAAGGTAATGCACCGAGGAATTTGTCAAAGTCACTCTGGAACAAACGGTCTTGCACAATGCGGTACTGTTCGAATTCTGTTTCGGCGTGAAGTATGGCCTCTTCGTGGCTTACGCTTCCGGCATTGTCGAGGATGGGACGCTCGTCACTCGAAAGATAGGCATCGATACGTTTCGCCCAGTCCTCCATCGTCATAGGGATATGCCGCTTGGCACGGCTTTCAGCAAAGTCGAGAACGGCTGTCACTATTCGTCCCATATCCTCCAGTTCGGTCTGCTTCAGGTAATTCTTTGCAATAGCTACATCGGTTTTGACAATTTTACCGTCAGGTGCATTCTCCCAAGTCGTCAGACCCATATGATCCTTGTTGGCATCAGCACGTTCCATAATCAGTTCGGCAGCGGTGTGACCGTGTACTGCATAGTGCATCTTGTTCTGCACCATTTTGAAGAACAAACGTGTTGTTGGGGCATCGCGGTTATAATCCAAAGATGTTGCGTAGATGTCTGTAAGTTTTTGATAGAACCGTCGTTCGCTGAGGCGGATTTCACGTATTTCGGCAAGCAAATGCTCGAAATAGTCCTCGCCAAGGAATGTGCCGTTCTCCATGCGTTTCCTGTCAAGCACATAGCCCCGTATAGCGTACTGCCGCAATACGCTCGTAGCCCACTGTCGAAACTGCGTGGCACGGAAGCTGTTCACACGGTAGCCAACAGCGATGATAGCGTCGAGACTATAGAATTGTGTCAGATAATTTTTACCGTCAGAAGCAGTTGCCGAGATTTTCTCGGTAACTGCTTCTTTTTTTAGTTCTCCGGATGCAAATATGTTCTTAAGATGCAACCCTATGTTGTCGGTCGAACAGTCGAACAACATGGCCATTGCTTTCTGTGTACACCAGATGCTTTCATCTTTGTAGTACACTTCTACACCTTGCTCTTTACCTTCTGCCATGAAGATAAGGAACTCAGCAGTACTGTTTCTTATTTCATATTTCTTTTCCATATCCAATTAAATCATCTCTTCGACGCTAATGCCAGAAGGTATTTTGTCCTTGTCGACTGCAACCGTGTAGTCAGAGAAAGCACGAGGTGCACCTTCGCATTTCTTTTCCACCGTCACCAAATCGAAAAGTTTGTTGGCAGGAGCGTTACCCAGCACAGAATCGTGTTTGAATACTATCAACTTCTGAGCACTCATCAGTCCACGTGCTGCTGAGCGGTCAACATCGAACATATTCTTTAACGCATCCCAAAAGAGTGCAAGATCTTCTTCTGAGAATCCTGTCTGCTTGGCAAGATTGGCAGAAATAAAACCGTGACATACGTATAGTCCATAGGGAACCGTGGCTTTGCGACCTTGTATTCCCACTTGAGATTCATAACTCTTTTCTTCATCCCTCGCTGCACAAACTGTCAACGCATGTTCCATTGAGACTATTGGGTCGTAACTTCTGGCGAAGGTCATTTGTATTGCTCCTCGTACTTGTCCTGCATTTGCACCTGTTGACAGAACGGCTCCAAAGGTACGAACATCATAAAATTTCTCACACATCCTTTTTCGTCCGGATTCAACCTGTTCAGGCTTTGCTTTATCTTTTACTTTCAGCTCAACACCTAATTCTTTGTAAGCATTCCTTATTTCTTTGTTAATAAAAACCTCTTCTCCGGAAATCTCTTTTGACTTAATCAAAATATCATTTCCTTCAATTCCGGCTTTTGCCATCTGCACATAGTTGCGCACTTTGCGTTTCAGGCAGACGTCAGTCACCAGCCCCATACCAGTCTCTGCGTCAACGCGAGGCAGATTGCCGGCATCGGGGTCGCCATTGGGGTTACCATCTTGTACATCAAAGATGTAAACGAAATCGATTCTGTTTTTAAGTTCTGACATAATTGTATGATTTTAATTGTTATTCTTCGTTATTATTCTCCTCGTTCTTGGTAAAGAAATCCTGTCGCTGATGGTAATAGCCGATGAAGAAGCGACCTTGATCCTGCAAATCCAGTTGAGGTTTAAACCCGTCAGCATCAATTTTGCTGATGATTTCCTGTTTTAGCTTTTCAAAATAAATCTTTCGTCCCTCATTCTTTAGATTATCAAAATGGTGATTAGAGAGATTCAGAATGGTAGAGAAAACGGCAGCAGGAGTAGAACTGGCGGAATTCATATACCGTTCGCGAATAGAATGTTGATTGTTTGCTTCTTCCTGAATCTTGTCAAGCACGGCAAACAGTCGGCCACAGAGGTAGCCTTGATTGGTGTTTTCTTTGTCTAACATAACTTGTATCTTTTTTTCATTATTATTCAATCGGTTCAGATATGCCTTGATGATAGCGGCACGGGCAATATGGACTGCATTTTTGTCTTTTTCGCCAGATTCTGCACGGATGCGTCTGATGCACGAAGCAAAGAGCGTCTGCGGATAAGGCAGTCCCTCAAAAATACTCTTCACTACTGCATCCGACAAATTCGGTGTGGCATCCGAAACCTTACCACCAAGCGTTACAGTGCTGATGATGCTGCGCAGACTCATATATGGCTTCTTTTCCTGACGGGTATCAACTATATTCATATCGTTAAAATGCTTGCAGATGGTTTCTGCGAATTGACGCAATGGAATCTCTGCCCAGTAAGTAACAGCAATGCGTGCTGCATTGGGGGCCAATCCTAAGATATAGAATATGTCTTCGTATGAGGATTTCAGAGTTCCGTTGTAGATTGATTCGAAGACTTTCCGTACCTGTTCGATGTTTCGATTAGGGTCGTCGGATTGCTCATTGAAACCAAAAAGAGTGAAGAAACTGTCTTCTGCTTTTTGCCCTACTTCATCATTCTTGGAAGCCCAAAACAGGAAGGTGCGTGAGCCTATCAGAAACTTATTGCGAGAATCGGATGCCAACAGATGGTTAAGGGCTGTCGTATATGCAAATTCAGCCTCCTCGCTAATTGGAGCATTCCCTCCTTTTGTCTTTCCGTATGAGTCATAGCCGGAACTAACCTGAAATGCCACTAGTTTAGCCGTTGCCTGACTGCCTGGTATCATTGTTGCGGTTGTGGTTTCTACAGCGTTACCTTTTTCGCCTGAAATGATACAGACCTGTCCGCCATCGACTTTGTTTTCTGAGCCTTCACTAAACAATTCTGCTTTCTCTGCTACAATTTTGGTATCTCCATTTATTAGAAATGAAAAGGTGGAATACTTCTTGTTTAGATTTTTCTCAATTTCTTCCCAAAGAGGGTCGCGCTGCATCTGGCTAAGAATATACGATTGATCAGACTGATAGAATTTCCGTACTGCTATGATGTCTTGATTGTCAGGATGTGCTTCATAAATACTTTCAACTTTACGTTTGAAGGTCTTATATTGAGACAAAGAGTCGTCCTTGTCCGAATAGCCGAAGACGTATCCACTGTTATCATACAGATAGTTGGCAGCCAAAGCACTCGTTCTGCCGATATGTTTTTTTACCAAGAACTTCTGTGCTTGTTTTTTGTCTATGCGCCTGTCTTCAAAACGAAGAAAGTTTCCTTCCTTGTCTATAACGATAAGGAAACCGATTTCTTTTAGTTCCGTACCCAGTCTTGGTAAATTGCCACAACGGTGGTAATAGTCATAAAGTGCTTTCAATATCATCTTAAAATCTCCTCACTGTTTTTAGGTGGAACAATAATAACCCCATTCTCCATCTTTGCACGATAGAACATAGCTGGTGGATTCTTCAAGTCCTGCTCGAAGTCCATATCATAGAGCATAATACCCAAGTCGCGGTTTTCACTGATAGGTGCTGCCATTTCTTCCGTTTCTGGATTTACCAGTCTAAAGGATGCCACACACTCGCGGGTTCCCAGATAAGGCTGATTGAAGCACTGCCCTTTGCTAGCGCGTCGTTCGAACATCGCATTGTATTTACCAGGATTCTCATCTCTATGAAGTAATTCGGACTCTTCCAAATCAATAACGGGATTCTTCGTTTCCTGACGTTTCCATTTAGGAATGAATTCCAGTCTTGCCCAAATACGGTATCTGACATCTTTTAATAACAAACTGTTCTTCTGTTGACGTTTGTCTTCTATATAAATGGGATTCTTCGATGCCACGGCCCCCACTTCATTACGTCGTACAGATGTCCATTTGATCGGGTTTATCACTTCTATCTTGGTCACCTGCCAATGAATGGCAGGTTTCCAAAAAATGGCTTCAAAGATGGCACGTGCGGCAGAGGGCGTAATGACATCGTAACTCACCCGTTCCACCTTTAGTTCTGGACGGGTGAAACAGGCCATAGGCCCCCACACTTCTAAACAGAATTCTTTGTCGTAGTATTCCATATCACTTATATTATATATGTTTCTTCTATCCATTGATTCTCTATTGACAATCCTGTGTCTTCATGGTAGAAGGCAGGGTTGGTTATGACGTAGATGTTCTCGAAAGGCTCCTCAATGGCACCTATGCTTTTTAGCTTGTCGAAATCACGTTTGCGGATGTTGACGCTGTATTGAGCCATCTGTTTCATCAGCTGATATGATGGGCCTTCCGAAAGTAATTGTTGGTAAAGGCCGACACTGTTATTCCAATTAATTAGGGTGGGTATTGTCTGGTCGTCTATCAAGTGGAACCGGTTTGCAGCTTCTTCGAACTCACATTCTGGTTTATATAGCAATTCTTGCATTTGTTGTTTGTCGAAATCGTCAACACGGCAATGAAGTTGTTTGAAATAGGCCGCCATTGTCTCGGGTGCAAACCAGTCGAACGAACCAACCATATTCAACCTGGCGTTGTTTGTCTGTGAAATAAAACCTGGTGGCAGTGGATGTTCCTTTCCTAAACTGAACACGTAGGTGATGCAAATACCGTTTTTTCCTTCACGATTACAACGTCCTGCAGCTTGGAGAATCGAGTCGAGTCCAGCCTCCTGGCGAAAAACCACGGGGAAGTCGATATCAACACCTGCTTCGATGAGTTGCGTAGAAACGACTCTTACAGGGACAGAGGCATCCTCTTTCAATAGTATCTTGATCTGTTGTATTGTTGACGCAATATGTGCTGGACACATCATTCTTGAAAGATGTAGACGAATGCCATCTTTTGGTAGTCGGTCATAGATTTCTTTGGCATCCCTGCGTGTGTTCACAATACAGAGTACTCGCTGATGTTTAAGCAATTCTGATGATATTTCATCGTATGTTTTGGGATTCTCGTCTATTTTCAGTTCCACACGTCTTAACTTTTCGTGAAGTTTAGCATCTGCAGGAATGATCTCGCGAACATAGGTCAGTGCATCAAATCCTACAGAAGGATTTGAGCCCTCAATCCTTCCCGTCAACACAGGTTGGCTGGCTGTGGTAAATAGGACGGAAGTGCCAAAAAGGCGATGTAAGGTGTCAAGAGAGTCAACGATCGGTTTGTAGAAATCAAGTGGCAGTGTTTGTACCTCATCCAATATCAATACGCTTTTGACGATGTTGTGGAGCTTCCGACAGTCGGAGCGCTTGTTGCTGAATATCGATTCAAACAGTTGCACATTGGTGGTCACGATGATTGGATAATCCCAATTCTCTGTGGCCAACTGCATACGTTCTCTGCGTTCACTGTCTTTTATTGTTTCAGGATCAAAGTTGGAGTGATGCTCCAACACATTCTCTTCGCCAAATATCGTTTTCAACGTAGCAGCTGTCTGTACGATAATACTTGTATAAGGTATTGCGATGATAACCCTGTGGAGATGGTTGTTTACCGCATGGTTCAAGGCCCACAGCACCGAAGCCAACGTCTTTCCGCCACCTGTAGGTACCGTGAGACTATAGAACCCTTGCTTGCCCAGACTTTCCTTGACGCATTGCTCCTGCACGTAATTACGAATGCGGTTGACCTCTGTATCCTCTGACCGTTCCTTCAAATGAGCTAAATACACCTCTAACTTACTTAGTAATTCTTCCATCGTAGTATGGACACCACGAAGGGATGCCTGTTCGGGATTCATAAACATTTCTGTATCCAGGCTGTCGGCATCCACGAGACAGGAGAAAAGCATACGGACAAAGTGATGAAGGTCATAACTCTTCAGGTTCTGCAGCCTTGGCATAGCACAAGATTGTAATTTTGGAACCAAAACGTCATTAGGAATCTCTTTTTTTGTCTCTTCAATGTACTCGCAATAGTCGTATAGCCCACGATGGTGTCCGGCAATTGGCTGGGCAATTAATGGTGCTAATTGAGGATATTGTATTTGGGCGATGCGTGCTCCCACATAAGAATGATTAGGACCACTTTGTATATTGGTATATTTCGGGTTGTATCCCGTTACTCCCTGAATATATTTTTGCCATTCAGTCTGTTCTTTTCCCTTATCGTGAAGCAATCCTATGATACGTGCAATATCTTCACAACCAAACTCGGCAGCAAATTGTGCTGCAAGTTTGGCAACACCTTGCAGGTGTTCTTCGTTGGTTTGAATGGCCATATCTGATGTGCGAATGTGCGATATTGTCTTATTCTCAGAGATGTAGGGCATAGGTTTCGAATATTTTATTATTTATTCACGATGCAAAAATACTCATAATGGTGCGTCAAAAAATGAGCCACTTAGAATATTTTTTTATATTCTTCGAGGGTTTCTTGTAGTAAGTCTTTTATTTTCTGGGCGATATCGTCCGGTGATATGATTGTCAACCAGCGTCCACGCGAGAGGATGTGAGCCAGAAAGTCGCTCGTAGGACGCAGCCGGACTTCAAAATCGACATAATCTGCACCCTCTTCTATAACTTTTTGTGAGGAATGTAGCGGCAGGTCACGCAGGGCATAACGCTCGTTGCCAAGGGCACGCAACACTATGCGTTGTAGCGGTATGCGACTGTCTGTCATTACGCCAAAGTATTCGGCGAAATAGGCTTGAGCATCAAAGTGTTTGTCGATAGTAAAACTCTCATCGGAGGTCTGCATTTGAAGGATTCGGTCGAAAGAGAGGACTATGAATCCTCTGTTTTCGAAACGTCCCAGCAGGTACCACCGGCGGCGGAACAGTTTTATGCAGTAAGGCTCTACGGTCCATTGTTTCGGCTCGTCGCTCCCGTAGCGTCGGTATTGGATAATGATGCGGTGGCTGTTCTGCATAGACTCTACTGCCTGTTGCAGGTGTTCGCCCTCAGTGGGAATGCTTTCCAAAAGGATGTTGTCGTGCAGACCACGTGCCTCGCTGACTATATTGCTGACGGCCAGTGTGCTCAGCATCCACTGTGTCACGCTGTCGGACGACATCAGCGATGTGTCGTCGATGTAGTAGCGGTTTTCGTTGTCGCATTTGATAGAGATGCCAAACAGGTCTTCTACTTCTTGTCGTTGGCGGCGGAATGTCGAACGACTGAATGGAACGCCATCACTTAGGGTTGTTTGAACCCAGCGACTGTTAATGTTATGCATAGATATGTGTCCAGCTCGACGAATGGTATCCACCAGCCATACGTATCTTTTAAGCAATTCTGACGCTTTCATATAAAGTAGTTTGCATTTGCAAAAATAAGATTTTTTTCAAAATCGGAGGGAACTTTCATTTTTTGTGGCGCGATAAAACGAAAGAAGCTAAGGGATAGGGATACTTTTAAGGTTTGTTTTATATGATATTAGTAAAAAGAGAACATTTCCAAATTTTTGTGTACTTTTGCAGATTCAAAAAAGCCAATAAAATGCTGTTGAGAATATATCAGGATAATCCTAATAGTCGGGAAGTCAACAAGGTGGCGGATATCATCAGCCGCGGTGGCATTGTTGTGATTCCTACCGATACGCTTTATGCATTCGTCTGTAGCATGGAGTTCAAGAAGTCGGTTGAGACGATAGCCCGACTGAAAGGCTTTTCGTTGAAGAAGGCCATGTACTCTATGTTGTGCGCTGACTTGAGCAGTGTTTCGGAGTATGTGCGTCCGATGGATAAGGACGTGTTCCAGCTGCTGAAACAGTGCCTGCCAGGTCCGTACACATTCATTATGGACGCTAACAATAACGTGCCACGCAACTATCAGAATGCCAATAAGACGATAGGTGTGCGTGTGCCGGCAAATGCGATATGCAATGCGATAATCCGAGCCGTAGGTTGCCCGCTGATAGGTACATCTGTACGCACCCTCGACGAGGAGCGCGAATCGGAATATGTTACTGACCCCGAGTTGATTCATGAACTTTTCGGTACGCAAGTGGATGCTGTTGTAGACGGTGGGATAGGGGAGGATATACCCTCGACGGTCGTCGACTGCAGCGGCGACAACATGGAGGTGATCCGCTACGGGAAAGGAGAAATTGAAATATGAGAATAGACATAAATACACGCCAGCAGCGCCAGTCAGGCCCCGTGGGATTCCTGATGCGCACAATCATACTCACTCTCGCCATCATTATCGCTATCCGCATCCTTCCGGGCGTTCGCATCGAAGGCGGCAGCGTCGCAACAGCCGTTTTCACCGCTCTCGTCATCTCGCTGCTCGACAACTTCATCCGCCCCATCCTCATTTTCATCACCCTGCCCTTCACCGTGGTGACAATGGGGCTGTTCATATTCATAATCAACGCTGTGATTATCGAGATGGCAGCAGCACTGGTAGGCCCCTTCCAAGTCGACTCATTCGGATATGCCCTCCTGTTCAGCCTGATTATCACCGTGCTGAACTACCTGCTGGAGCTTCCCAACCGTTGGCTGAACCGCACCACCTACAAGCCGCGCAGTGATTCCGACACGGACAACGACGGCTTCACCCCATACGAGGAAGTGGAATAGCCGCAGCGCTACGGCAGACAAAACTGAACCGGGAGGGTGAACTCCGTGCGTACAGGCTTGCCACTCTGTCTGCCAGGCTTCCACTTCGGCATACCTTCCACGATGCGCTTGCCCTCGGCACCACAGCCACAGCCTATTTCGCGCAAAATACCCACATTGCTTACCGAACCATCCTTCTCGACGACAAAACGTATAACCACGGTGCCTGAAAGGCACTCTTCGAGTGCCTTTTCAGGATAACGCAGATTGTCTTCAATGTACTTGTACAGAGCCTCTTCGCCACCGGGAAATTCCGGATCTTCGGACACGAAGACATAAATTTCCTCCTCGGGGTTGCTCTCGGTCGCAACCACATCGGTCATCACGCCTTCTGGTACTGCTTCACCTTCCAGTATCTCGATATCACCCGTCATTATTTCAGGAAAATCCTCTTTCGACAACGGCTCTACAATCCCCAATTCTGCGGATACTTCGGGCTCGTCCTCAAAGCCCTCGACATAAAGGCTGTCGTCGCCAAGGCTGTCGGTGCCGCTGGCGGGCAGCGAGGTGTCGCCCGGCAGGGGCGTGTCGGTGGCAAGGGTGCTGCCGCCCGAACCGCCGCAGGCAACGAGCGAAAGCGTCAAGCCTGCCACGGTGGCGGCCTTGCCCACACTGAGACGGCGGCTCAGTTCGCGCTCCAGATAGCGCACCTCGGCCTCGCAGCGCGGACAGGTGCCGCGACAGTCGCCCGTGTGGGTGCATTCCTTGAGCTCGAACGGTATGCCGTTTTCTTCGGCAATCTGCTGTCGTACAGCCTTCAAGTGGTTGCAAATCTTCTTTCCTCGTGTCATGATTCCGTATGTTTTTCGAACTGCAAAGGTACATAAAAAATTTAATTCTCAACACCGAC
>CAMOFI010000047.1 GCA_946613135.1 uncultured Bacteroidales bacterium | reverse complement strand
TTTAACAGCAATATTTTTTTAACAGGAATTACCATAAATTGGCCAGGAATTAACCGGAAATTTATTTTTCTTTTAACAGCAATTATCAGCAATTTAACAGCAATATTTTTTTAACAGGAATTACCATAAATCGGCCAGGAATTAACCAGAAATTTATTTTTTCTTTTAACAGCAATTATCAGCAATTTAACAGCAATTATCAGCAATTCTTTTTTAGAATGTAAATGTCCGTAAATTGCCATAAATGTCAAATAAATTTGACCAATTACTTATACAAGGTGTCATGCGGCATGCTGTTTTACATCGTCACTATGTTACTTTATTTTTTTGCCTCCGATCAGCTGTCGAAACCATTTGCGTGCCGGCATGTCGAGACCCATGCCGTTCATATAGTTATATGTAGCAATCCGCAATATATCGCCCACAGCGTCGAGGTCGTAGCCGAAATCGTAGTCAAACGATATCTCATTGTTGCAAAATGGATTAGTCCCAAATTGCACAGGCGGGGTGTCTTCATTTCCTCCCCGTGCGGCTGTAGCTGCGACGCCATAGCGCTGCGGGTTTCTGCCCGAAGGACTGTGGACTGTCATAGCATAGCGATGCCAGAATGCCGACTGGACAATGCCTTCGTCGAACATGAGACGCACATTGTCAAGGGCATCGACAGTTTCGTGCAGGGTCTCTGTTGGGAATCCATACATCAAATAGGTATGAACCATGATGCCTGCATCCCTGAAATTGCGCGTCACGTCGATTGTCTGTTGTACACTTACCCCCTTGCCTATCAGCTGCAAAAGCCTGTCGGAAGCCACCTCGAGGCCCCCGCTGACAGCTATGCATCCGGCCGACGACATGAGGCTGCACATCTCTTTGCTGAAGACTTTTTCGAATCTTATATTGCCCCAAAACGACACAATCAGCCTGCGTCGGAGTATCTCTTCGCACACGTCGCGTAGAAGTTTGGGTGGCAACGCCTCGTCGACGAAATGAAAACCGCTGCAGCCGGTCTGCTGCATGATGCGCTCCATACGGTCGACAACTGTGGCAGCTCGCGGAGGGTCGAAACGTCCGATATAGTCGAGTGAAGTGTCGCAGAAGGCGCACTTGGCCCAATAGCATCCGTGAGCCATCATGAGTTTATTCCACCGCCCGCACGACCAAAGCCGCTGCATGGGGTTGGCCATGTCGGCAGTAGAAAGGTAGAGCGAGAGAGGCAGCCCGCCGAAATCGGGAGTGGGCAAATCATCGTTGCGTACCTGCAAGGGCATTCCAGAATGCATGTCGTTTATGTACACAACGTTGCCGTCCTTGCGGCAATAGGTGCGAAGCAATCGGTCGGCTGGCAGTTTGCCGTCAAGATGCTGCATAAGCCGCAAAAGCGGCAATTCGCCATCGTCAAGTGTTACATAGTCCACATAGTCGAAAAGACGCGGCTCTTTCAGGTCGCGCCACTCCGTATTTGGAAAACCGCCTCCAAGACACAGTGTTATGTGCGGATGTTGCCTCCTGAGATACTGTCCACAGCGCAACGCGCTGAAAAGGCATCCTGGAAACGGAACGGAAAAGGCCACAACCGACGGCGAGAGCTCCGAAATATGGCCTTCCAGAAGCTCGAACATTTTTTGTTCAATCACGGTAGGCGGTTTCTGCAATTGGTCCGATATGTCGTCAAAACGGTCGGCATAGGTACACAAATGTTCTGCGTAGCGTACAAGCTCGAAGTGGGGATCGAGCGTTTCGCGCACATAGTCTGCCAGATCCTCGATATATAGCGTTGCCAGGAATCGGGCTTTGTCCTCCACTCCTGCCGTACCGAACGGCCATTCAAGATCGTCGATATCAGCGAAGTGCTTCCCCTCAGGAAGGAAGACACGGCTTCCGATACGCGAAGCCAACGAAAGGTCGGCGCCACGCAAGAAGCGCATAACAGAATCAATGGTATCGACATAACGACCTCTGACAGGATGACCGGCAGGAAACGCCGCTTCGAGGAAAGCGGAATTAAACACTGCATCGACGAGTTCGATGCCAAGGTCGGCCTGGGCTGAAGCGAAACCCTCCGCATCCATAAAAGCCTTGAGCTGCGATGTGGCCGGATATGGAGTGTTGAGCTGGGTGAGCGGAGGAGTTACAAAAAGCAGCATTATTTGAAACTATTACGCGAAAAGGTGTAGCCGTAGCCAATCATCAGTGTCGCCATTCCCACCGACAGCGTGCTTTGCGGTATGCTGACATGAGCAAAGCGCGACGGCGTTACAACATAGCGTGCATCCAAACTGATTTCATGGTTTTTTCTTGGGCGCAGTACAACCTGGAGCCCCAGTCCGGGCGAGAACAGGAAATGCGACTGGTCGTCGAGCCGCGACACAATGCCGGCACTGGCATAGGGCCTTGCCGTAAAGAGCGGATTGAGGTTGCGGCTGTAGAAGAGTCCGGCAATGTCGAGCATCAAATCGCCGTTGATGCCGTAATACGAGAAGAGATCCTCTGTGCTTTGGGCATAGAGTCCCGACATACCGAGTCTTAGCTGCCAAATATTGTTGATTCGTTTGCCGATATTAAAACCAAAAACTGGCATGACAAGCGACAAACGCTGGTCGAAAGACGTGATACCCTTGTGGTTGAACGACCCGGCACCCAACGAAAGGTTAAAAAACCAGTCGTTGGCGAATTGGCGTGTCTCGGTACGTGACCTGCTGCGAGTAGGATTGTTTTCTATATCGTACGATGCACCCAACTTGAAAAAGGCAAGCAGCGACGAACGTGTGTTATCGTCAAAATCCGACGGGTGAACAAGACCCTCAAGCTCTGCTGAAAGACGGATATTGTCGCTCACCTTGAAGTCGGCACCTATTCCAACCAGTCCACAGAAATCATTGTCGCCCGAGGACGTATGGACAAGTCCCACTCCTGCAGCCAAATAGCTTCGGAAAAAGTTGCTGCGGTTGCGATTGCGCAATGCGGTAAGGATATCGAAAAACACATCAAAATGGCCATAGTAATGCAACTGCATCGAACCGTTAGCATTCGACACGTACTGTGCTCCCAATTGACCACGGATGCCTGTGGTTGTCAGCAGCCATTTGCCATAGGTCAGTTCGCCTCCGCCGCTTATGCCGCCTCCTTTTGAGTTGAAATAGTAGCTGGGGCCGACACCGACAGCAACATAAGAATTGCGGAAGAAGTCGGAAAATTGGGCAAAGCCTTGTTTGCCTATAAGCAGCAATAGCAGCAAGGGCAGTATGCGTAGCTTCATTGTTTTTTGTTTACAAAGAAAAGACGGCGGTGGACATTTACCGATGCCCGACCACCGTCCGATGATATAACGTCAATAAATGATATGACAATCTTTATTTCATTTTCTCGGCAAATTCCTTGATGGTGATCTTCTCGGCTTCTGGCTTCAGTTGTTCCTTGAAGAGTTCGAAGGAATTGCGTGAATAGAGGCGGTCGACGATCTGCTGTACATTCTGACGGTCGCCAGCAATGGTACGTGCACTTTGTTCGAGACGTTCCTCCTGAGCTTTTTCATCCTCACCATCTTTCTTGGTATCGTTTTGGCGGAGAATATCCTTCACATAATCGACAATCTGGTTCTGTGTAGGCTCGAGAGGCTTGATTTTGCCCAAAGCGCTGTCAATCATCTCCCATCTCAGCGACGGCATATATTTCTCGGCCCACTCTGCCTCGAGAGTTTCTGCTGTAAGCTCCTTATTGTCGCCACGTCCAAGAATCCAACGTTTCAGGAAAGCCTCGGGCATCGCTGCGTCGAATGCATCGATCAGTTGCTTGCGGACTTCGTTGACATAGACTACTTCGGCCTGCTCGTTATAGCTCTTCTCCATGTCTTTGCTGAGGAGTTTGCGGAAAGCGGCAAGATCCTTGACTTCCTCTTTCGGGAACACCTTCTTGAAGAGTTCGTCGTTGACTTCGTGAGGAGTAATGAGGGAGCAGCCACTGATGGTCATCTGCATGTCTGACTTGAATTTCTTTGCGGCAGCGCTTTCGAGGTGGAAATGCTTTTCGATATCTGCTGCGCTGAAGGCTTTGCCGGCATTGAACACGATTTTGTCCTCGGCTTTCTTGCCGACAAAGAGAGGAAGGGTCTCTTCCTGATTCTTGAGCGATGCAAGATCGAACGACACAAATGTGCTTACGCCGCCTTCTTTGACGTTGCCGTCCTTGTCAAGTTCTTCCGCCTTGCCGTAGACATAGCATTTGTCGCTGATGGTTTCGGGAGTCTCGAACTTGCCGTAACGCTGGCAAATCTCTTCAACCTGCTTGTCGATGTCTTTGGGGTTCACTTTGATCTGATAGAGTTTGGCATCGACTTTGTCCCATGCCAAATCAAACTTAGGAGCCAGGGCAGCATCGAAATAGAAAACAAAATCCTTTCCCTTCTCAAAATCTATAGTACCGGTTTTCTCGTCATTGGACAGAGGACTTCCAAGTATATCAAGTTTTTCATCCTCAAGATATTTATAGAGAGACTCGCCAAGAAGCGACTGGACTTCGTCGGCAACGATTGCCGATTTGTACATACGCTGGATCAAACCCATAGGTGCCATACCTTTGCGGAAACCAGGCACAGTGGCTTTTTTCTGATAATCTTTAAGCTGCTTTGAAACTCTCTCGGCATAGTCACTTTCGACGATTTCGACCTTAATAAGCAGGTCTAATTCGCCCAAATTTTCTCTTGTAATATTCATCTTAGAAGTTTAATTTATTGATTTTTAATTATATATTATTCATCAAGTAATTTGCAAAGATACAGACATTTTGTAAACTGACAAAATAATTTACACGATTTGTGTCCGGTGTATCGTGAAATGACAGCTGTATGCTTTATTTTCCTCTTTTTTCAGCCTAAAAACCGACTCCGAGATCCTTCAAGGCTTTGACATAGGAGTCCATTGCCGACGATGGGGTCCGGACCTTGAAACTTATGTGCCGACGTCTGGAGGCAAAAACGCCAAGGCCGCCTTCGATATTGGTATATGTGAAGGGGTCCTGGTCAAATGTTCCCATAGGACTTGTGGCATAAAGGTAGGCTGCCAATGGTTCAGTACAGCATGTAATGAAAATCTGGATGGTGTCAATTATGTTTTTGTTGCAAGTGTCGTTGCCAATGCCGTTCTTGATTTCTGAAAGGAAATAAGACTGGTCCAGCTTGGTGGTACACGTCGAGCTGATCATATCGCTCTTCACCATATCACATGTGATGTCGATAAAGTGCGGTATTATTGTAGT
The DNA here is from genome assembly GCA_946613135.1 of uncultured Bacteroidales bacterium. GTDB lineage: Bacteria > Bacteroidota > Bacteroidia > Bacteroidales > P3 > Colimorpha. The sequence continues at coordinate 7,621 of CAMOFI010000047.1, read as the reverse complement.
GTCCCACGGTACAGAACTCCTGTCGATAATAAAATCGCGATAGAAAAAGCGCAGGATGGGTTGGTATCGGCGAGCCTCGCTCATTGTAGACCAAACTATGTTGCACGACTTGCTTGAGGTCCCTGTAAAGGAGAAAAGATTCACATTATTGGGATAAATCAGACGGTGATTGCCGCTAATCAGCGGCGTTTCTGCTTGGGCTATGGTGTCGCCGGTGGCGTTCTTGACTATCTTTAGGCGATAGATGCATGTTGAATCAAGTTGTCCGCCTGTGGCACAAACATATACCGGTTGTTTGGCACTGTAGAACATGCCGTCGTCCTTTGCAGACTCCGAATAAGCGAAATTGAAAACCCTGAGAGGTGCGGAGCCTGTGCGATGCAGCTGTCCGTCAGCTCTCTTAGCTGCTTTCCATTCTTCCATCAGGACCGACAAAGCGCCTTGCGGGTAGTTGATAGAATCGCCCACGGCGGTATATTCGTACTGGTTGCCCTGACCAAGGAAACAGCGCTGGACACGGACATACGTACTGTCGTCGTCTTGGTCAAGCAGACAATAGACCACCGGAATCTCGGTCCAATCGTCGTTTGGAGAGAACTCGACTTCGCACGAGGCAAAGGCGAGCAGCAACGCCACGGGCAACAATACCCTTTTGACCGCTTTCTTTATTATAAATTGAATCATTAATCGATATTGAATTATATTTGGATAATCATTTAAACAGCAGCACAATACAATCACATTTTAATGTATCACCTCGTTAAGCTGCACCTCGTCGACCATTATCCAGGGACGGAGTCCTTTTGCTTTATGCCACGAGGGTATACGGGCCATGTTTTTGGCAACAAGACGCACAAACTTGACGTCGGACTTGTTGACGTCAACAGTGACCGTTACCCGCTGGGGTGAGTTCATCGACTGTTCTTCAGGAGCATATTTCAACTTGGCATCGATTGCAGGCTGGAAATTCTCGCCGTCTTCCGACACATACACCTGCACTGCCGTGGGGGCGAAAGCCCACGCATCGGGGACATGGGCAAAATTGACGACAACTTGCTGCAATTCGATTGCCTTGCTTAGTTCGAAAACGACATCAAGGTTGTTGCCAGAAAAACCGAGCCAGCCACGCGACAGTTCGGAGATGTCACCCGTCTCGCCGTCGAAAAGAGCCGTTTCCTGTTCATAGTTGTAGGGTGTGTTAGGCTTGTTGGCGTAGGAGGCATTGATTATGTAGTCGAAGTTGTAGCGCTTGATGTTGGTAAACGACGGAGTCGAACCTGCTTTGTAGACCTTTGCCTTGACGTATGTCGAGTTGCTGATGACAAAGGGTTTCTTATACAGTGGAGAATGCTCGTCGGGTGTGCTGCCGTCGAGCGTGTAGCGGATTTCGGACTTTGGTGTCTCCGACAGGATTGTTATCGTCATCGGTTGGTCGAAACGGTCGCGGTCTTTGCTGATTACAGGCATAGGGAGCACGCTCGATTCGACCTGCGGATACTCGACACGGCAAAAGTCGTATGGGTTGTATTCGTCAAGACTGTATGCCCTCAGATGGATGCGGAAGTGGTACTTGCGGTCCGTCACAAGGTCTTTGTCCTCGACTTCACGTCCCGCCAACGCGCTACCCACAGCAGCCTGGCGATAATCGACATTGAATGTCCAGAAATCACGTTCCTTGAGTGATGATGAGCTTGGCGACTCGAACAAATCAACATCATCATAAGGATATATGCTGAAATTGAACGTAGTATCGAGCATGTCGACAAAAAATCCCGTATTCTTGTCCTCGACCGACACCCATCTCACCCCTGTCCTGTTGCCACTCTCTTGAGGCTTGTCGTAAACAAAAAACATGGAACGGGCATCCCTCTTGTATGTGCCTGCCACACCCGAAGAGCGGCGATCGCGATAAGTTTCCTTGTCAAGACCAAACCACCGCACGCTGTCGAGCGACTTGGGGAGACACATCTGTAGTCCTATTTTCGGAAGAGTCTTGACCTGTTCTGTAGCCACCACCTCATTGTCAACGAGCACATCACCAGTGAAGAGGATGGCAATAGACTGCTTGACGTCGAAGTATGCCACACCGCTGTGATCGGAATAGCGAAGCATAGCATCAAGACATACCGTATTAGCATCCACCTGGCGGCAGTTTGTTGCGATAACTGTGCGCGAGAGATTCTGTGGACCGAGTTTCTGCCACAACCGCAAAGCGTTCTTGTCGACACGGTCATTATCGGTTGCAGCACGCCAGAAATTAAGTTGCGGCGATGCCAGAAGCATGTCTTTGTCGTGGAAGCGATAGGAAACGATGTCGGCTTTGTCGAGGTCGTAGCGAAGCTCAATATTGTCGTTGTAAATCTTGACTACACCACCCGACTGCGAACCGTTTTCATAGGTCAGATACAAGTTCTCGCGGTCGTATTCTGTCAGCTGTTCCTTTCTGACGCCTTTCATCGGCAACGAAAACTCGACGACGCCGAGTTCAGTACGGCGAGGCACAGCTTTGGTCTCCTTACGCTGCCTGATAGTGAAGCGTATAAAAAGCTCTTCGCCGGCATAAAGAGTCAGTGCAGGAATCTTGAGCTTGAAATTCTTAGTCTCGCCAGGTTTCAGAGCCACAGACACCTCGCCTTCAATTATTCTGTTTTTGAGATTAGAAAAAATATTGTATTCTAATATATAATCGTTCAAGGTTTGGAACGACGTAAAGTTGGCGACACTGAATTCGGCTGCATCAGGGCTGATATTGACAATCTTTACGTCGAACGGACGATAGATATTGCGCAGTTCCGACAGATAGGGTTTAGGATTCCTATCCCTGTCGACCAGTCCAGTGTAATAGTTGTCGGTGCCACTGGCACAATCATAATAATCGACAGGATTCCAATATGTGGCGAAACCGCCCTGAATATTCTTGTTATTTCTGACAAGCTGCCATAGTGGTTCTATGCTTCCGTAGGAATTGCCCTTGGTCGACCCGAAGGCGGCCATAACAAGAGGGCGAGGCTGCTGCTTGGAAGCAAACAGCTTGAGGTCGTCGTATTCGATGTATGAGGCAGCTATGACATCCGAATTTTCCGAATATCCGGCACCGGGATACATTACGACACGCGTTTTGTCTTTCTGTCTGATAGCGCGATATGCATTCTCCATACACACACCGTTATCCACCACGTTGCCCAGCGACCAGGCCACGATGGACGGATGGTTCTTAAGGCGTTCGTACATGTTCTGCATACGCGACACGAACATGTTGATATATTTCTTGTCTGTGGCCACAGCTTTTGACTGGGCAGAAAAAGGCTGCAGGTTGGCGTCGCATACCACATAGAGTCCATATTCGTCGCACATCTCATAAAAATAGGGTGCTGCCGGAGAATAGAAAGTAGTGCGTACTGCATTGATATTGTTTTGCTTCATAAGCTGCAGGTCGCGGCACACCATCTCCTTGGAGGGAATGCCTGTCGAGCCATAGTCATAGTAGGAATACGCCGTTCCGCGAAGTGTTATGGGTTCGCCATTGACAAGCATAAGTCCGTTACGCATCTCTATGGTGCGGAAACCGAAACGGCATCCCACAGTTTCGAGCAGGTTCATCTTCTGGTCGCGCAAGCGAATAACCGCGCTGTAAAGACTTGGCGACTCGGCGCTCCATGGCTCTACACCGGCAATTTCGCGGTCGAGTTTAAGCACCGTCTCATTCTTTTTGTCGAAGACTATCCAGCGGCCTACTTTGTCCACTTCGTGCCCTTGTGGGTTCCACAACTCGACCTCTACATAGTACTGTCCCTTTTTCATCTCGTTCGACACGTCGATATCTATCTTGAAATTTCCCATCCCATTAGCCACATTATAGTCGGCTGTCAGGCTGTAATCCAAGATGTTGACAATAGGCTTTAGGAGAATGAACACGTCCGAAGTGATGCCATTGAACGTGCGTGCATAGCCCGACTCCATCATGGTGCCGTCCGAGGTTGTTATAACCTGCACAACCAAGTTGTTCATCTTGCCTGGTTTGAGGTGCTTCGTAAGGTCGAACTCGCTCAGATCGCGCGAGTCCTCGCTATAGCCAACATATTCGTTGTTCACCCATACATAGTATGCTGAACGGGCCTGGATATTAAGATACGCCTTGTATTCCTTCCATAGTTTGGGGACCTCAAACTCCTTGTAATATGTTGCCACATAATTACCCGAGGAAGAAATATCGGAAGGTGTCTTGATTTTTTTTGCCTGTACTGTGTTTTTACCGTCTTGCAGGTGGGCCGACGGAACAGTGGTCGTAGCCCATTCTTGGGCGGAGAACGTTTTCTGCTCCATGTCTGTCGGACGGTTGTTGAAACTTGAGACCAGTTTCATCTTCCATTCGCCATTGAGGCTGATATAGTACGGCGAATTCTCGTACCCGTTCTTTTCGATGTCGTTTTCGTTGCCATAAGGTATGACATTGGCACGCGGATACAGCTTGTGCTGCTCGAAAATCTCGACATCGTTCCATTCGTCGATTTCGGGAGCCGGTTCCACATTCTTGCCTTTCTTGAACTGGGCATTGGCAGCATTACAAACAATGAGAGCTAATGCGGCCACGAGAATTTTCTTATTAATCATGTCAACAATAAGTGATTAGAAATTTATTCCGATACCGAACTTGTAGTGATGGTACAATTCAGGGAATTGAGATACTGCCACCTGGTTGAATCCACGTTCAACACTTCTATTCTGTATCATTTGATATCCTACATATAGATTGAATCCTAATTTCTTGCTTACCGCAAACCGGGCACCCAAGTCGAGACCGAATGTTATTCCGCCCTCGTTGATACGCGTATAGTCTTCGACAGCGTTTTTCGAACCGAAGGGAATACTGTAGCCCAACTGAACAGAGGTAAATGGCGTGATGCGGTTACGCAAGAAATGTGAGCGGAATTCGAGAAACACAGGAATCTGCGAGAATGAGCCCTGTGCATCGTTCAGATAGGAGAACCCTATACCCAATGCCGACTCTTTGCGCCACTGCCATCCTGCGACAGCGGTAATGCCATTGAGACTGTAGTTGTCTATAGCATAGATGATTTGGCCGGACACCGGATCCATGTATTGACCGCTTTCGTTAGTGAAAGCGACCATGTGAGTATAGTCGATAACACAATAGAATCCATAATACTTGAACTCAACATGTGTCGGACCGTCCTGCGGTGCAGGTGGTTGCCCTGCGTTGACAATGCCTACTGCGGCAATCAGCGTAAGCAGAAGCAGTGTTTTCTTCATAAAACGAACATATAAAGGCGTGAGGCCTTGTGAAGCAGCACTCGGACCCCACGCCATCGGTTTGCAACTATTTAATCTCCTTCAAATCGGGCGAAACAATCAGTGTTGCTTCAGTAGCTGCCTGGACATCAGCAACGGTGAATTCGGGGTTAATCTCAGTGAGGACAATGCCCTTGGGGGTTATCTCCATCACACCCATCTCAGTGATAATCATGTTCACCTGACCCTTTGCTGTGAGCGGGAGTGTGCACTTTTTGAGGATTTTAGGATTACCCTTTGCTGTGTGTTCCATAGCGAGGATAACCTTCTTTGCACCAACAAGGAGGTCCATGGCGCCACCCATGCCGGGTGTTTTCTTGCCAGGAATCATCCAGTTGGCCAAGTCACCCTGCTCGTCGACCTGCATGGCGCCAAGCACCGACACGTCTACGTGGCCACCACGGATAATGCCAAACGAAGTGGCGCTGTCGAATGTGCTTGCACCGGGAACTGCCGAGGTGAATCCGCCACCAGCATTAATGAACCACGGGTCTTCCTTTCCCTCTTCAGGGGTAGGACCCATACCTATCATACCATTCTCCGACTGAAGGATGACGTTAACACCTTCCGGCAGAAAGTTAGGAATCAATGTCGGCAGACCGATTCCAAGGTTTACCACATCACCATCGTGAAGCTCTTGGGCTGCACGGCGGGCGATAAAGTTTCTGATTTCGTTTTTGTCCATTTTATTATTGTTTTTAGATTTTTGATTATTTCATTCCACGCTTAACCATCTCCTGAGCCACATACGAGGCCACGTCGTCAGCGTAGGTGTTCGGGCCGAAACCAGCATCGTAGCCCAATTCTTTGGCCAGTTCGTGGCTGATTCGCGGACCACCGCAGACAAGGATAATCTTGTCACGAAGTCCCTCGGCCTCAAGCATCTCGACCAGCTCGGTAAGATTCTTGATGTGAACATCTTTCTGAGTTACCGTTTGCGACACCAGCAGTGCATCGGCATGCAGCTCAATACCTTTGGCAATGAAATCCTCGTTCGGGACTTGACTGCCAAGATTGTAGGCATCAATCATGTCGTAGCGCTCCAATCCGTAATGGCCTGCATATCCCTTCATGTTCATGATGGCGTCGATGCCTACTGTGTGAGCGTCGGTTCCTGTCGATGCGCCAACCATAACGATTTTGCGGCCTATGTGCTCGCGGATATAGTCGTCGCATTCGTGCATATCCATTGTCGTCGATTCCACCTTGGGAACGTGGATAGTCGTGTAGTCTACCGTATGGGTCAGCGAGCCGTAGCAGTTCATGAAACAGAACCCTTCGGTAAGCTCCTTCTGGAACACGACAAGCGGGTTCTGCAGACCCATCTTCTTCAGCAGCTGTTTGGCAGCCTCTTCAGCCTCGGCACCGGCAGGCACCGGCAGAGTGAAACTAAGTTGCACCTTGCCGTCGTTCATCGTGTCTCCGTATGGTTTTATTTTGGTCAAGTCTAAGGTTTTGTCGTAATCCTTAGCTTCCATAGAATAAAGTCCTTCACTCATATCGTAATATTGTTTTTTTCGGTTTAAAAATACTGTTTTTCTTGTTTTTACAATCAGCTAAGATTACTTCTTACCTTTCATGATTTCGATGAACGGGTTGAAATAGTTTTCCGCCTTGACGGTTACACCGTCGAGACCTTTGCCTCCGTTCTTCGGACGTTTCACGTTGGCGAAGATGCCCTTCTCGAGAGCCGTGAACAAGCCCTCACGCTCCATGTCCTCAAGCAGTTTGGTAGCATTGTCAAGGACTTCCTTGGCACGGGTGCGGATAATGCCGCCCTCCTTGAATTCCACCTCTTCACCGATATCCCTCATGTTGTTGAAAATATACTTGGCATTTTCGATCGAAAGGTAGCGGTCGCTCATGAATGGAGTGTGAATTGCCTCCGTAGGCATACCGAGAAGCTGCAGCCCCTGGTGGGTCCACTGGCCGATAATGTTGAACAATGCATCCTGGATATGGCCACGGAAAATATTGCCGGTCATGAATTTCGTCGGAGGCATGTATTTAAGCGGAGCTTTGGGGAATATCTCGCGAATCATCTGAGCCTGGGCCAGTTCATAAAGGAATCCATTTTCGAGCATCGGGTCCATTTCGAATGCGTGGCCGAGACCTTGCTGTTCTTCTGGCAGTCCGGCAAGCAGTGCCAGCTGTTCATTGATAAAGTCGGAAGCAAGTACGGTATGTGCCTCTTCGTAGGCATCGGCGGTAGTCAGGTAGTTGTCTTCGCCAGTATTAATGATGACGCCAGCGAATCCGTTGATGATACGGCTGAAATACTGGTCGATAAGTGTGCGCTGCATGTTGATGT
>CAMOFI010000046.1 GCA_946613135.1 uncultured Bacteroidales bacterium | reverse complement strand
TGGATTCGGTCCACTACTTGAGGATTGACAACACTTGCGACTGGAGGACTATGCCATGCCTGCTGAAACTGAACATGGATGGCGAGGTCGTCTGGGTACAACAACTATACAACGAATACACAAGAACCCCGCCAAGTCTTATAAGTAAAGGAGACCATGCAACAGATGAGAATAATGTTTACGCATTCTATTGGCTCTCCAGAGGATATGATACCAGATTTTATATAGACAGCACTCATAACATACCGGTTCCACTTGGCCCTATTTCCTACATTCTCATTGCCTCTTATGATCGTAATACAGGTTCTTTTGTCGACTATTATATAATAGATACCATAAACAAGAACCTGGCATATTCATTGGACATTGTGGGAGAGAACTTGATTATGGATGTGTGTTTTCAATTGTTGAAGAAAACAGAATTATGTAAAATCAACAAGTACACAAAAGAGATAACTCGGTCGTCACCGATAACTTACGCCGCTGATGCATATTGCACCAACATGTCGGTCAACGACCACGGGTGGGTGTTTAGAGGAGAAATGGGCACTACAGCAAAAGTATATGACAGCATCTTCATCGGCAACTACATGTTTACCCCCCTCATGGCGTTCTTCTACGATTCCTCGCTTGACCGGCACCGCCTGCGACCCTGCCACGCTGTGGATTCGCTGTGGTGCGACGAAACCATCGGACACACCGTCACACTCTCGTGGAGCAGCCCGTTTGCACACCCCGACTACGAGCTGGCCTACATCCCCGTAGGCGGCAGCTGGGACGACGCCACTATCATACTGGTATCCGACACCACTGCCTCCGTCACACTGACAGACGACCAGTGCCATCTGTTCCGTGTCCGCGGACTGTGCGACGGCAACCGCACGGCTCACAGCCCCTGGAGCAACGACATCACCGTCTGCCCTCAAGTAGGAATTAGCGAAGCCGACGGTGCTTCCGCCATCTCGTTGTACCCCAATCCGACAAATGGCATGGTACACATACTTGGTCTTCGAGACCATATGGCGACTGTCGAGGTCCTGGACATGTCGGGACGCCTGCTGAAAACTGTCGCAAAAACATCCTCTTTTGACATCTCTGACCTCCCCTCTGGCTCATACATCGTCCGCGTCAAAACAAAACACATCGATAAAAGCCTCACTTCACAGGAGCTTGTGACATACCTCAAACTCGTCAAAAAATAATCAACCCTGAAAGGGAGCTGAACCGCAGGTCGCGAGGATCTGTCTTCTGACCTCCTGCAAATGGGTAATTGTACTCTGCCTTCTTAAACTCTACATGATCTTCACGCTCACTGAGTTTCTGTAATTCTTCTATCGTACTCATTTCATTCTATACTTTTAGTGAAACAGCTTTCGAGCTGTTTCACTGTGCAAAGATTCAACTATTATTCGAATTGGGCAAGATTTTGTATAATAATTTTTAAAAAAAGATGTCATTTCAATGTAACTATCTGTATACAAGTGGGCTAATTTAACAATTTAATTTGTTTTTTTTGAAACTATTCGTATATGACAACAGCTTCCTCTCCTTCTTCGGCGAAGCGTAACCCTAACAAGTGCTAATTGAAACAAAACATAAACCGAGGGCGAGGCCTGGTGGTCTCGCCCTCGGTTTATGTTTTGTTGCTTGTTCCAGAAGCGCCTCTTGTCACAGAAGAGACGAATCACACCTCTGCAAAACAAGGCATTACAACTGTTTTACCGGGAAGGTGAAATAGGTGTCGGGATAGGGTTCGTCGCGCAGTGTGAAGTGCCACCACTCGCTGTCGAGGGGCTTGAAGCCGTGGCGCAGCATAGCGTTGCGCAGAATCATACGGTTGTGGAACTGTTGTTCCGTAATGGTATCGTTTTCACGATATTTGCCCGTTTCGGGATTGCCGCCGCAATCGGGGTGGCTTTCGCTGCCGAACCAGTCGAAGGTGCCTCCCATATCAAGCTCCTTCTCTGTGTTCATATCAAAAAGCGTGAGGTCGATCGTCGAACCGCGAGTGTGGCCGCTTTTTGCCATTATGTATTCCAATTCGAAGAGGCGGCTCTTGTCGACATTGGGGTAGAAATAGCGGCGCATCGCGGTGTCGCTGAGGTCGGCAGCCCAGCGGACGAAGTGGTCTACAGCCATTTGCGGACGATAGGCGTCGTAGATTTTCAGGCGATAGCCTTGCGACTTGACGTCGTCGCTTACGGCACGCAGGCTGTCGGCAGCACGACGTGTCATCAATGCGGTGGGCTGCAAGTATCCGTCGATGCGGGTGCCCACGAAGTTGTAGGTGCCGTAGTACCGGATTTCGAGGATGGCGTCGGGCACGACATCGGTGATGGTGACAAAATCCGTCGTGGTCTCTGCGGGAGCGGTATTTTCTTTCTCTTTGCAGGACGTTGTCATGAGCAGCACTGCACACAGCATCGTCAAAATGTTAGTTCTAAGCATTCTATTCATCTTATTCTGTATTTAATATTGTTTCTCATTTTCCGATGCAAAACCTGGAGAATACCGACGAGAGAACTTCGTCGGTGGTCACCTTGCCAGTGATAGTGCCAAGGTGATAAAGAGCATCACGAATATCGACAACCACCAAATCGGAAGAAAGGCCCACTTCGAGGCTCTTGCGGACTTCGCCGAGAGCAGAAAGCACATGTTTCATAGCCTCATAGTGGCGAGAATTGGTGAGCAGTATTCCGTCGTTCTGACCGGCCTCTTTCCGTGCAACGGCAGCGATGTCTCTTTTGAGTTCGTCGATGCCTGTCCGCTGTTTTGCCGAAATCACAATGCCCTGAGGAGTGCTGTTGTGCGGCATGTCGCATTTGTTGTGGACTATAAACAAATGCTTGTCCTTCATATCGCAACGGTCGGTGATATAACTGATATCCTCACAGGCATTTTCGTCGAACGGCACAGACATGTCGCGGACAAAGAGTATGAAACGAGCCTGTTGTGCCGCCTTGATTGCGCGGTCGAAGCCAAGACTTTCGATGGGGTCGTCGCTTTGGCGCAGCCCGGCAGTGTCAATGAAACGGAACCTGATGCCATCGATGGTCATCGATTCTTCGACAGTGTCGCGCGTTGTGCCCGGAATGTCGCTCACAATGGCGCGTTCTTCGGCAACCAAGGCGTTGAGCAGCGACGACTTGCCGGCGTTGGGACGTCCAACGATGGCGACAGGTATGCCTTCCTTCAAGGCATTTCCTGTCTGGAACGATGCCACCAGACGGGCCACTTTGTCCGACAAGGCACCAACAGTATCTTTCAGGTGCTCGCGGCTGGCAAATTGAAGGTCTTCGTCGCTAAAGTCCAGTTCCAGCTCAAGGAGTGCGGCGAGGTCGATAAGTTCCTGGCGGAGCTTCTCGAGTTCCTGGGCGTAACCGCCTCGCATTTGGCTGACGGCCAACCGGTGGGCCGTTTCAGACCTCGACTCTATCAAGTCGGCGACTGCCTCAGCCTGCGACAAGTCGAGGCGACGGTTCATAAAGGCACGCAATGTAAACTCGCCAGCCTCTGCCAGCCGTGTGCCATTGTCTATCAGCACCTGCAGCAGTCGCTGCTGAACATAAACCGACCCATGACAGGAAATCTCCACCACGTCCTCGCCAGTGTAGGAATGCGGAGCGGCGAAGAAAGTGGCAACCACGTCGTCGACAAACGCCCGGTCGTCGTACAGGTGGGCATACTGGGCTTTGTGGTCTTTGAGCACTACGGCCTTACCGTGCGGTGTCCGCAACAGTTTCTCGGCCACTTCTTTCGCCGCCCCGCCCGAAAGGCGCACCAGAGCAACACCGCCAACACCAGGAGGAGTGCTTACGGCACAGATAGTATCCATCGTCTTATTGGCTTCCATATTTCGAACAAATCATTTGATATACTTGTCACCGAACAGTTGCTTCATGTCGTCGTCGGTTAGCCCCATGTCGCTCTTCATCTTGTACATGTTAGGATAATTGAGCACAAGCGTCACAAAAAGAAGCATCAGCAGCATTATCATGGTATTCTCGTGCGTTGCCACAATGAAGAACGACACCAGCGCGACAACAGCCAACGACATATAATATACAGCACTGACAAGGCTGCGATAAGTGCTTAGCCGCTCCTCTACCGAGTCCTTCTGGCGCAGCCTGCGGGTCTGCCGGCGCATAGCCGACAGCACAGCAGCGATAGTGACCACCGTGATGACAAGACCCGCGGCGACAAACAGGTGTCGAGTGTAGTCGTTTGCCGTGATTTCGCGCGCCCACACATACTTGGCCAGATAATGCTCGGCCACTGTGGCAATGCACAGCAGCAACGAGCCATACAGTCCGATGTTGGCTGCCCGTCTGATCTTTACGATATCGTCAATGTCTTTTCCTTTCATTTCTGCTTCTCGAATTTGGGTTTCAAGTATTTTGCGGTATACGACGCTTTGCATTTCAGCAGGTCCTCAGGTGTGCCGGCAAAAACCACGTTGCCGCCTCCCCTGCCGCCTTCCGGACCCATGTCTATTATCCAGTCGGCCTGCTTGATGATGTCAGGATGGTGTTCGATGACAACGATGCTGTGCCCGTTGGCGACAAGGGTGTCGAACGATGCCAGCAGTTTCTGTATGTCGTGGAAGTGCAGACCCGTAGAAGGCTCGTCGAAGATGAAGAGCAGCGGCCGCTCGTTGTCGCCACGTATCAGAAACGACGCCAGTTTGATGCGTTGTGCCTCGCCGCCGCTCAACGAGCTGGAGCTTTGCCCCAGCTTGAGGTAGCCGAGACCCACATCCTGCAATGGTTGCAGCCTTGTCGTAATCTGCTTGCATACAAGCTTATACTGTTGTTCCGCCTTTTCGCTGTCGAAAAAATCCAAGGCCTGGTCGACAGTCATGTCGAGCACTTCGCTGATATTCTTGCCGCAGTACAAAACCTCGAGAGTGTCGCTCTGGAAACGCGTTCCGTGGCATTCGTCGCACACAAGGTGCACGTCGGCCATGAATTGCATGCCGATAGTCACATAGCCCTCGCCTTGACAGGTCTCGCAGCGCCCTCCCTCCACATTGAAGGAGAAGTAGCCCGCCTTGTAGCCACGGCTCTTTGCCAAGGGCTGCATGGCATAGAGCTGGCGAATCTCATCATAGGCTTTTATATAGGTGGCCGGGTTGCTGCGCGTAGAGCGTCCGATAGGGTTCTGATCCACCAGCTCCACGCCGCCTATCCTTTTCAGGTCGCCCTCCACTGCACGGCACTTGCCGACATAATCGTCGTTGCCGTCGAACCGCTTCTGCAGGATGTCGAACAGCACATGCTTCACAAGGCTCGTCTTGCCCGACCCCGACACTCCCGTCACGACGGTGAGCACGTTGAGGGGAAACTCCACATCCACATGGTTCAAATTGTTGCAGTAGGCACCGCGCAAAACTATCTTGTCACGCCAATGGCGCCGCGACGAAGGGATAGCGATGCTGCGTTTGCCAAGCAGATATTGAGCCGTCAGCGAATTATCGATGCTGTATTTGGAATTTGCAATCAGCTTGTTGTCGAGCTTGTCACTTTTGTTTTCCAATTCCATCACCACCTCGCCGCCAAGCCGTCCGGCACCAGGTCCGATGTCTATAATATAGTCGGCGGCACGAATGATGTCCTCGTCGTGTTCCACCACAATCACCGTGTTGCCCAAGTCGCGCAAGTTCTTCAGCACAGCAATCAGTTGGTCTGTGTCGCGCGAGTGGAGACCTATCGAAGGCTCGTCGAGGATATACATCGACCCCACCAGCGAACTTCCGAGCGAGGTTGCGAGGTTGATGCGTTGGCTCTCGCCGCCGCTGAGCGTGTTCGACAGTCGGCTCAGCGTCAGGTAGCCCAGCCCCACTTCGAGCAAGTAGCCCACCCTGTTGTGCAATTCGCGACGGATGCGTTCTGTAAGCTTCAGTTCGTAATCTGTCAGTTCCATCGCGTCCAGAAAAGCGGCCAACTCGTTGACAGGCATATCCGTCAATTCGGTGATCGACTTGCCGCACACTTTCACATATTGTGCATCGGGGCGCAGACGCGACCCGTGACACGACGGGCATGTGGTCTTGCCGCGATAGCGGGCCATCATTACGCGATATTGAATCTTATAGCTTTGCGACTCCACCCATTTGAAGAAGCCGTCGATACCTTCCCACGTGCCCTTCCCGTGCCATAGTATGTCGCGCTGCTTCTGCGTCAAGTCGCAGTAAGGCGTATGGATCGGGAAGTCCAGTTTGGGCGACAGACGCACAAAATGCTGTTTCCACTCCGACATTTTCTCGCCCTTCCAGCACACCACGGCATCCTCGTAGACCGACAACGACTTGTTTGGCACCACCATATTCTCGTCAATGCCTATCACACTGCCATACCCCTGGCATGTGGGGCAGGCGCCATAGGGATTGTTGAAGCTGAAAAAGTTAGGATTAGGCTTTTCGAAACTGATGCCGTCCGCCTCAAAGCGGTTCGAGAACATGTATTCCGCAGGTGCACCGGCATCCTGGTGTGCGTCGGGCTCAACCTGTATACAACACGACCCACGGCCCTCAAAGAATGCCGTTTGGACCGACTCCGACACTCGAGCCAACTGGTCGTCGTCGCCGTGTCTTATCTTTATGCGGTCAACAAGCAGCATCGGAGTTGGGAGCCCCTTGGTATTTGCCATCGTCGTAGGCGCGTCGTAGTCGTTGCTTCCCGATGCCAGAAAATCCTCTATGCGCATCACCGTACCCCCTATCGACATTCGCATGAAACCCTCCTGATGCAGAATTTCCATCTGTGCCTTTAGAGGCCGTTCCTTAGTCACCTCCAGCGGGGCCAAGACCATAACCCTACTGTCTTCCTCCTGGGTGTACACAAAGTCCACCACATCGCTCACGCTGTGGCGCTTCACCTCGACGCCGCTCACTGGCGAGAAAGTACGCCCGATGCGGGCAAACAAGAGCTTCAGATACTCGTATATTTCGGTAGATGTGCCTACTGTAGAACGCGGATTCGAAGTATTGACCTTCTGCTCTATGGCAATGGCGGGTGCCACACCGAGAATATAGTCCACCTCAGGTTTGCTCATACGTCCCATAAACTGGCGGGCATAGCTGCTCAGACTCTCCACATAGCGACGCTGTCCCTCGGCATAAAGAGTGTCGAACGCCAGCGACGATTTGCCGCTGCCGCTCAGCCCTGTAATGACCACCAACTTGTTGCGAGGAATCTTGACATCGATATTTTTCAGATTGTTGACCCTTGCACCTTTAATGATGATATAGTTGTCTTCGTCTTTTTTCTTCACAGAATGATTGAATATAGTATCCACTTATTAAATTAATGTAACGCCATTTTCTCCGAAATATTATGCATCATCGTTGATGATAAAAATTGCAGAACCAACATCGAAGTGCACTAAAAACAAAAGAGGAGAAACTGACTCAGAATCTGTTTCTCCTCTTCATTTGGGCGGAGAGAGAGGGATTCGAACCCCCGGACCCGTGAAGGTCAACGGTTTTCAAGACCGCCGCATTCGACCGCTCTGCCATCTCTCCAAATGCGGGTGCAAAAATAACACCTTTTTCGGATATGACAAAATTTTTCTTTACATCCATTAACAACCAGGTTGTTATACAACAACTCTGCGTCGACAAAACAACCGGAACAGGACACTACTATCAAAAAAAGACTCGTTTTTTTGTTTTTATCAGCAAAAAAGAGGCATTCTATACAGTATCGAAATGAGGCACATCCTCATTATACGATCAATTATAATCATAATATCAGTAATTTATACATAATGAATCAAGATTTTTAAAAAAAAATTTTGCCATGTCGTATTTTTGGAGTACTTTTGCAACCGCTTTTCGAGAGAAAAACATCTTCCTCAATAGCTCAGTTGGTTAGAGCACCTGACTGTTAATCAGGGGGTCGCAGGTTCAAGTCCTGCTTGGGGAGCCCATTAAGAAACAGATAACAACGATTGTTTTTTGACATTCCTCAATAGCTCAGTTGGTTAGAGCACCTGACTGTTAATCAGGGGGTCGCAGGTTCAAGTCCTGCTTGGGGAGCCAAGAAGAAGGCTGCAGCGACAGCCTTTTTTTTATTTTACCGTCACGTCATGAAAATATTGCCTATACTCCTTCTCTCGCTGATCATAGTGCTGATATGCTTTGCCGGTCTCGGCATCAAGATCTTGCTGAAGCGCAACGGCGAGTTCAAGCGTCACTGCGCTGGCCACGACCCCTATACGGGCAAGAGCAACGGATGTGTGTGTGCCAGCGCGAGCAAGAGCCGCTGCAAGACGCGGCAGGGGCATCCGTACCAGCCCTTGGACGTGAACGAGGAGCTGCTGAATGAGATTGAGGGCCGTTGACAGCGGCGCCGCGGGAGGTGCAAGAGGTCCCCTACCCTATCATGATTCCAACAGTTTTTTTGCTGCCTGAGGCAGCGCCTCGACAATGTCGGAAGCCATCACGGCAAAAGGCATTGACGCTGATGCTGCGCAGTCGCCTGCGGCGCCATGGAGCCATACTGACAAGGCTGCGAGCTGCTGGATGGTAAGGAGCTGCGATGACGGATGGCGGAGGCTGTAGGCGCTTTGTTGTGCGAGCAGGGAGAGGGTTATGCCGGTGAGCACGTCGCCGCTGCCGGCGGTGGCCATGCCGGCGTTGCCGGTGGTATTGACGATGGGCTGCTGAGCGGGGGCGTATATGATGGTGTGATGGGCTTTGCGGACAATCACGAGATCGTGGAGGTCCGCCATAGTCTGTGTGTCGGCATCGGCGAAGAGGCGCTGGTATTCGCGGGCATGGGGCGTGACGACGGCGCCGCGGAGCAGATGCATCCACTCCGGGTGGGCGGCCATGATGTTGATGCCGTCGGCATCGACGACGAGGGGGACGGCGGCCATTGCTGCGGCATTGTCGACGCGACGCTGGAGCAGCGTCTGGAGGGCGGCCTGTGTGGTTTCGCTGGTGCCTATACCTGGGCCGACGGCGATGGCGTCGTAGCGTTCCAGATGGGTGGGCAGGGAGGTGAAGCTGTTTTCGTCGGCATCGATGGAGACCATGGCTTCGGGGAGGGCTGTCTGGATGATGTCGACGCCGCGGCGGGGGACATGGACGGTGAGGAGGCCTATGCCGGCGCGCAGGGCGGCTTTGGCGGCGAGGATTGCTGCGCCCATCTTGCCGTAGCTGCCGGCGATGAGGAGTGCGTGTGCGTAGTCGCCTTTGTGGCTTTCGGGGTCGCGGTGGAAGAGGAAATCGGGGTGGGGTATCATGATGCAGTCATTTTTTTTGGGGGTGGAAATGAAAGAATGCGACGTACCTTGAGGGTGCGTCGCATTCCTATCACGTACTCCTTGCGGAGGATTAGTTTTCGGGTTTCAGGGTGCCTACCATGTAGTGGTCGAGGTCGAAGTACTGTTTGGCGACACGTTTGAGGTCGGCTACGGTGATGCTGTTGACCAGTTTCTCGTAGTCGCGGACGTTGGCGTCGCGGTTCTCGGCGTACATGAAGCTGCCCATGATCTGGCCCATCCAGTAGCTGTTCTCCTGGATGCGGGTTTCATGTTCCTTGATCATCTGGAGTTTCACTTTTTCGAGTGTTTCCTTGCTGCAGCCTTTCTTGATGCACTCCTTGATGAGGTCGATAGCGGCGTTCTCGACGCTTTCGCAGTTTTCGGGGGCGCACTGGAGGTAGAACATCCATGTTACTTCGCCGTCGAAATCGATGCCGTAGGAAGCTGTGGCGTAGGGGCTGTAGGTTTCGCCCATCTTTTCGCGGATCACCTCGGTGGTTCTGATCTGGAGGGCTTCACCGAGAGCGGTGACTACGAGACGTTCGCGGAGGTTGCCCTTGAAGCCAGAGGTTTCGCCCTGGATGAGGACCATACCCTGCTTGTCGGTGCCGGCGAGGGTGAGGCTGTGGTTGACGCCGTCGGCCAGTTTGGGGCTGCGGTCAATCTTTTTCTCGCCGCTCTGTTTGCCGGTGGTGGGGAGGAGGCTGAGGTAGTTGGCGATGGTCTGGATGTCAGCGTCGCTGATGTTGCCGACGAAGAAGAATTCCTGGTCGGTAGCGTCGTTGAAGCGTTCTTTGAAGACGCTGTAGATGCGGTCAAGGTTGAGGCCGTCGATGTCTTTCTCGGAGGGGACGATGACGAGACGCGGGTTGTTGTTGTAGGCTTTGCCGTAGTAGTCTTTCATGAATTTGACCTGAGGATTGGCCTCGGCCATACGCGACTGTGTGCGGAGCGCCTCGATGCTGCGGTCGAAAGATTCCTGGTCTTTGCGGGGAGCCTCATAGTAGAGGTAGAGGAGCTGGAGCATGGTTTCGAGGTCCTTGGGCGAGCAGGAGCCCGAGAAGCCCTGGGTGGTGCCGCCGATGGAGGGGCTGATGCGAATCGATTTGCCCTGGAGTTTCTTGTTGAGCTGGCTGCTGCTGAAGTTGCCGATGCCGGCCTCGTCGATGATGTCGGCAGCCTGTGAGACGAGGAAAGCCTCATTGTCGTTGTAGAGGGCGGCGCCGCCAAAGGCGAAGCTGCTCATCTGGATTTCGTCCTCCTTGTAGTTGGTCTTCTTGACCACGAAGCGGATGCTGTTGGGGAGGATGTATTCGGTGTAGCCGAGGATGTCGTTGGAGGAGAGGACAACGGGGTGAACCTCGTTGACCTGAGCGGTGAAGAGTTCTTCTTCCTTATAGTTGTCGACCCAAGGTTCGGTGACCTCTTTCTTGCTGTCGGCGACAATCTTGAGGACCTCGTTTTTGGAGGGGATTTTGTAACCGTCCTTTTCGGGAGCGGTGAGGATGTAGATGAAGTTTTCGTCGGTGATCCAGTCTTTTACGACGTTGTTGACCTCGTCGAGGCTGATTTCAGGCACGAATTCGCGGGCGTAGGCGTCCTCCTGGCGGATGCCGGGGATTACCTCGCCTTCGAGGAAGTGGTTGGTGTATTCCTGGGCGAAGCTGTTGCTCTGCGTCTTGTTGAGTTCCTTGGCGCTCTTGCGGTAGCCTTCGAGGAGGCTTTCTTTGGCGCGGTCGAGCTCAGTCTGGACGAAGCCGTGTTCGTCGACGCGTTTCATTTCCTTGAGGAGGAGAGCGGTAGCTTCCTCGATGCGGTTGTCCTTAGGATAGCAGGAGAGGAAGAAACCGTCGGTATGCTTGCCGATGAAACCGCCGTAGCCGCCGCCGGCATAGAGGAAGGGAGCGGTAGATTTCTCAGCCATTTCTTCGAAGCGGGCGTTGATCATGTTGGTGGCGAGGTTGCGCACGAGCATCTGGCGGTAGTCGCCGACGGTGCCAGTAGGAGCTTTGGCGTGTTTCCACATCATCTGGATGCCAGCCGAGGGGGCTTCCTTGTCGGTAGCGATAGCCACGAGGGGTTCCTTGTTGCCGGGCACCTCGTAGTCGGGACGCGGTTTGGGGTTGGCGGGCATCTTGTTGTCGTTGAAGTATTCTTTGACTTTGGCTTCAATCTTGTCGACATCGATGTCGCCGACGATGATGACAGCCTGGAGGTCAGGACGATACCAGTCCTGATAGAAGCGCATGATGACAGGGCGCTGGAAGTTCATGATGACACTTTCGAGACCGATGGGGATACGTTCAGCATAGCGGGAGCCTTGGAGCATGATGGGCCAGTACTGTTTCTGGAGGCGGTCCTGGGCGCCGAGGCGGCCGCGCCATTCTTCGCGGATGACGCCACGTTCGGCATCGATTTCCTTGGGGTCCATGAGGAGCTTGGAAGCCCATCCGTCGAGGATTTTCATACCCATTTCAAGCATTTCGTCGTCGTTGGGCATGTTGACGTAGTAGACCGTTTCGTCGAAGCTGGTCCAAGCGTTGACATGGCCGCCGAACTGTACGCCTTTGGCTTGGAGCTTGTTGATCAGCTCGTTGTGGGGATAATACTCAGTACCGTTGAAGGCCATGTGCTCGCAGAAGTGAGCGAGACCCTGCTGGTCGTCGTCTTCCATGACCGAGCCTGCATTGACCGCGAGGCGGAACTGGACGCGGCCTTCGGGTTTCTTGTTGGCGCGGATGTAGTAGGTAATGCCGTTGTCGAGCTTACCCATGCGGACCTTTTTGTCGACAGGCACTTTGGCGCTGAGGTCAGTCTTTTTCTCTTTCTTGCCAGTCATAGGGCCGAGCTGAGCGAAGCTCATAGCAGCTGTGGCAAACAGAAAAAGGAACAAAATAAAAATTTGTTTTTTCATTTTTTTGATTGATTTTTAATTAGATATTTTGTTTATATTTTTTTCGGACGGAATGCAAATATAGTAATAATATTTAAAAAAGATGCCCTTTTGACAAATTTAGGGTATTTTATGAAGACCTGCCAATGAGGAGGGTGCCGCCTTGAGAGGGGCGACGACAATATAAAACGGACGAGAGGTGCGAAATCTTACAGGAGGGGGCAAAAAAAATATCAGAGAGCCTCTTCGAGGTAGTGGCGGAGCTGGACTGGCGTCACGTCGTGGTGGATGACGCCGCCGACGGCATAGGAGATGGCGCCCGTTTCCTCGGAGACGATTACCGAGATGACGTCGAGCTGTTCGGTGACGCCGATGGCAGAGCGGTGGCGGAGGCCGAGGTTAGGGTCGATGGCGGCGTTGGAGGATACCGGGAGGATGCAGCGCGCCGCGACGACGGTGTTGCCCTTGACGAGGACGGCGCCGTCGTGGAGGGGGGAATTCTTGAAGAAGAGCGTTTCGAGCAGTGCCGAGGAGACGATGGCGTCGATGCGTTCACCGGTGGCGATGATGTCGCCCACCTCGTTTTGGCGGATGAAGACGATGAGGGCGCCCGTCTTGGTCTGTGACATGTGCATGCACGCCTGGATGTAGGGTTCCAGACCGATGGAGGCGTTTTGGTCGCTCATGCTTTTTTTCCAGAAGCGGAAACGCTTGAGGATGGTGTCACCGCTGATGGACGTCTTGGTGCCGATGAGGAGGAGGAACTTACGTATTTCCGGTTGGAAGACGATGATCAGGAGGATGAGGCCGATGGAGATAAACTGACCGAGGATGGTGGACATGAGGCGCATGCCGAAGAGCGTGGACAGCTGCCAGAGGATATAGATGATGACGATGGCCCAGAAGATGCGGAGCACGTTGGTGCCTTTGACGGCTTTATAGATCTGGTAGGCCAGGAAGGCCACTAAGATGATGTCGAGGGCGTCGACGAGGGTGAGTTTTGGGAGGCCTTGTATGGCGGCGGGGAGGATGGTGAGGAGTGGGGGCATGGTGTGTTTTTTTTTGGGGGGGTATGGGTTTTATGGGTT
>CAMOFI010000045.1 GCA_946613135.1 uncultured Bacteroidales bacterium | reverse complement strand
CAAAAATGACCTTCGACGAGAGCTTGTTTATTCCGGCATCCTCAAGTCTTCTGTACATGAATCTGACAAGGTTGTATTTGAACAGTTGGGGAGTATTGATAGGGCATGCCCCTACAGAGATTTGCCAGAAGACTTCATTAAGGTTTATTCCTTCTACTGTTAGAATGTCGTATGTGGCTGTCTTGTAGGGAGAGAAGAAAAAGAAGAAAGTTTTTCGGTTTGGCCCGAATTTGGGTGGATAAAAATTCTGGTAGGTATTGTCATACGTCTTGCCGTTAGGCTTAGTTATAATGTCTTTTAGCATTTTGTAGCCATAATCTTTTATGTTGCCTTTGGAATCGTTGATAATATAGTCTAAAAGTACGATATCGTATTTGCGTTTGGACAGTTCTTCTTCCCCGCGTTCGCATTTGTCGACAAAGTCTATTAGAACTGTGGAATTGTCGTTGACGTTTTTTTCGATGTAATCTGGGTTGGAGTAGTTGGCGTATGAAACTTTATCGTCGCCGAATAATTCTTTGAAACGTGATACAATTACACGACTCATGTTTGTGTCGGCGACCAGAAGCACTCTCCATTTTTGGTTCAATACTTCGTCTTTTTTATCCTTGTAGTCGTCGTTTAGAAATTTCTCAAATTTAGATTCCGAATGAAATACAAATGGTGAGATTCGTGATTCCGGAAGCCCGTCGATATATGCGTCTTTGGTCAATCGTGCTTGGATTTTTGCGTAGTTTATTGCTTCGGGAAAAGAATAAAGATTGTTTGTATAGTTTTCTGCAATTCGTATAATGGTGTCGACAAATTTTATGATTTGGTCGTTATCGGGGGCGATAAAATAGTTCCATATGGAAGAGTCTACAATTGAGGCATATATGTATTTGTTTATTAAGCATTTACCTTCCCCGTCCAAGGGAAGTTCGCTGAAGTGTATTGTAGGAACAATTTCTTGTTCATTAATATAGTAATCTTGCCCAAATATGTAATGGTCAGTCAAGTCGTTTTCTTGATGAATTATAATCCTTATTTCGTAGGATCCAGTCAAATTGTTGTCCTTGATTGTTTGGTCTTTAAGTAATCCAGATATGTAACTTATTTTTAGTGTCTCGTTGACATTTGATGGTCTTGCTTGCAGTGTCCCGTCTTTAGAAATGGTGAATGTAAGTATTTGGGAAATGGCCATGATGAAAAAGATTTGTATGAATTGGAGAGGAAAATATCGTTAAGTGTTTGTGTTTTAGAATGATAGATATTGTGCTTTTATGTTGGCTTAATGTGCAAATATAAGAAAAAATATTTTTTGAACTCTTATTGTGAGCGGCTTTTATGATATTCAAATAATTGTTGTATTTTTGTAGGTTAATAAAAAAAGCGAGAAAGTGTGTGAGTGATTGATATTGTGGGTGTTGTGAGGAGTTGGATAACGAAAGAATACTTTAAAAAATAATAATAACAATGAAAAAAATCCTTATTGTTGGTGCCGGCGGACAGATTGGTTCGGAGCTGACACGTAATCTCAGAGACATTTATGGTGACAACAATGTTGTGTGCAGCGATCTTCGTCCTTTGAAGGGTGACCCGTACGAACGTGGTCCCGTGGAACGCATTGACAGCACCCAGATAATGCAGATTGCCACGGCTGTAAAACGGTACAATATCGACACTATCTATAACCTGGCTGCCATCCTCAGCGCTACGGCAGAGTTGAACCCGATGCTTGGTTGGAATGTGGGTATCGGCAGCCTTGTCAACTGCCTTGAGGTGGCTCGTCTGTTCGGATGCGCCGTGTTCACGCCTTCCTCAATCGGAGCTTTCGGTCCTTCTACTCCTCACGACAACACTCCTCAGGACACTATCCAGCGCCCCAACACCATCTATGGTGTCACCAAGGTTACGGGAGAGCTGTTGAGTGATTATTACTACACCCGTTTCGGTGTCGATACTCGCAGCGTGCGTTTCCCCGGACTGATCAGCTATCAGACACTTCCTGGTGGCGGCACTACCGACTATGCTGTCGAAATCTATTATGCTGCCGTCAAGGGCGAGAAGTTTGTTTGCCCCCTCAAGAAGGGTACTTACATGGATATGATGTACATGCCTGATGCACAGAAGGCCATGATCGACATCATGGAGGCCGATCCCACTAAGCTTGTCCATCGCAATTCGTTTAATGTGACGAGCATGAGCTTCGATCCTGAAATCATCTACAACGCCATCAAGAAGCGCTATCCGAATTTCGAGATGGTCTACGAACCGGAACCCATCAAACAGGCTATTGCCGACAGCTGGCCAAACAAGATGGACGACAGCTGCGCCCGCAACGAGTGGGGCTGGAATCCGCAGTACGACTTGGAGAAAATGACCGACGATATGATTCTTAACCTCAAGAAAAAACTTTTGTAATCATGAAGAATAATTGGAAGGTTTTATTGGCTGCAGTAGCTTTGTCGTTTGGTATGGCATCGTGCTGTGGCGAGAAGCAGGAGGATGCCGACAGTAGCAATGTCCAGCAGGTTCCTGCCAAACTCGAGCTTCAGGATGTGGCAGCCCGTACCAATATGGGCGCCAAGATATTCGTCACTCCTCAGCCTGCTCTTATGATCGGCACATACGACGAGAACGGGAACCCCGATGTCATGATGGCAGCATGGGGCGGACAGTGCGACGGCAACCAGGTCTGTTTCCGCCTTTCGCCGCATCGCACCACTACCAACTTGCGTGCCACTCGCGAGTTTACTCTTAGCTATGCCACAGTGCGCGACGTGGCCGAGAGCGACTATTTCGGTACAGTCAGTGCCAACGATGTGCCCGACAAAATAGCCCGCACTGGTTTTACTGTAACTAAAAGCCAGAACATCAATGCTCCTATCATCAACGAGTATCCTCTCACGATGGAATGCCGTGTTGTGGAGATTATGGAGCGCGAAGGCGACGGCTGCTTTGTCATCGGCGAGGTGATCAATACTATTGCGGATCCTTCGATACTTACCGACGGACGCATTGACCTCGACAAGCTTCAGCCTATTGTTTTCGACGCTGCCATACCTGCCTATCGCAGTGTTGGCGCCGAGGTGGGCAAAGCCTGGGGCGAGGGCCAGAAATTCATCAAATAGCATAGCAAGTTACACTACGTTATAAGAAATGCAAAGCGGACAATCTCTTGTGGGGTTGTCCGCTTGTTTTTGTCTTTGCAACAGGGTCGGTCTTGTCAGCGTCCCCAGCTGTCGCGGTCGAGGCTGCGGTAGTTGATGGCTTCGCTGAGGTGTGTGACATTGATGCGCTCGTCGCCGGCAAGGTCGGCAATGGTGCGTGCCACCTTGAGGATGCGGTCGTAAGCGCGGGCGCTGAGTCCCAGGCGGTCCATGGCGTTCTTCATCAGTTCTTGGCAGTCGTTGTCGATGTCGCACCACTGTCGGAACAGTTTTTGGTTCATCTGGGCGTTGCAGTGAATGCCTTTGTAGTCCTTGTAGCGCTCTTCCTGAATCTTGCGGGCGGCGATGACACGCTGGCGGATTACGGCGCTGGGTTCACCCAACTTTTTCTCGGCAAGGGCGGAGTGGGGCAGTGGCGTCACCTCGATGTGCAGGTCGATACGGTCGAGCAGCGGGCCGCTGATCTTGTTGAGATATTTGTTCACTGCTCCGGGGTTGCAGGTGCATTCGATGGTGGGGTGGTTGTAGTAGCCGCAGGGGCACGGGTTCATGGCGGCAACGAGCATGAAGGCTGCAGGATATTCAGTGGTCATCTTGGCGCGGCTGATTGTTACACGCCGTTCCTCCATAGGTTGGCGGAGCACCTCAAGGACGCTGCGCTTGAACTCGGGAAGCTCGTCGAGGAACAGCACTCCGTTGTGAGCCAGGCTGATTTCGCCAGGCTGCGGGTTGGCTCCGCCACCAACAAGAGCCACATCCGACACGGTATGGTGAGGAGCACGGAAAGGCCTTACGGCGATGAGCGAGTCCTCGCGTCGCATCTTGCCTGCCACGCTGTGAATCTGTGTCGTTTCGAGCGACTCTTCAAGGCTGAGAGGAGGCAGTATGCTCGGCAAGCGTTTGGCCAGCATGGTTTTGCCGCTGCCCGGAGGACCTATGAGGATGACGTTGTGGCCACCGGCTGCAGCGATTTCCAGCGCCCTCTTTATCTCCTCTTGTCCTTTCACGTCGGCAAAGTCGAACTCGTATTGGTCAAGGCTCCGCGCGAATTCGGCTCTGGTGTCGACAATGGTTTGCTCGATAGAGCCTTTGCCGTTGAGAAAGTCGATGACTTGTCCGATATTTTCTGCCCCATACACTTCAAGATTGTTGACAATAGCAGCCTCGCGGGCATTGTCTTTGGGCAGTATAAGCCCTTTGAATTTCCTTTTTCTGGCTTCTATGGCTATTGGGAGAGCCCCTTTTATTGGTCGCAGACTTCCGTCGAGCGACAGTTCGCCCATGATGACGTACTGTTCAAGCCGTTCTGCCTGCATTTGGCCGTCGGCGGCGAGTATGCCTATGGCGAGTGGCAGGTCGTAGGCGGCTCCTTCTTTGCGTATGTCGGCAGGAGCCATGTTGATGATTACGCGTCGTTGCGGGATGCGGTGTCCGCATTGCAAGAGGGCGGAATGGATGCGTTGCTGGCTTTCTTTGACGGCGTTGTCAGGTAGTCCGACGAGGGTGAAATATACGCCCTGTTCGACGCTTACCTCAATGGTTATCGTTATCGCACTTACTCCGTAGATGGCGCTGCCATAGGTTTTTACTAACATGGTTGCACAGATTCTTGGATGAGGGGATTATTTGGTTGTGGCGGCCGAGTTTTGTATCTGAAGTGCAGGCTTCTTGGCGAAAGGTGTTGTGGCACTGTCGCCGCCAGTGTTTTTGCCGTATTGTAAGGATGATTGTGATTTCTTGTCCATCATCGCTTTTGTTTGTTGTTCCACACGGGTGCAGATTTCTACGAGTGTTTTCGGATGGTGAAGATAGTAGGAGAGGCTTGAGTCGTAGACGGCTTGCGTTATTCCATATTTGGCGAGGAGCGAGTCGTAGGCTGCGTTCGTCTGATAGCTTAGCGAGTCGCGGTGTTGCTGGACCACTACGTTGTCGTAGCTTTCGACGAGATAGGCTTCGGAAAGGAAAGCGGCCATGGTGGCGGTGTCCATGATGTTAGAAGGCAAAGTGTTCTTTTTGCAATTGACTGTCGTGAACAAGATGCAGATTGCCAAAAATATATATATTACACACATTTTTTTCATAATGTGCAAATATACGAGATTTTTTTATATCGTAATACAAAAGCAGGAAAATCATTATCGCCATACCCATGGAGTTGGATTTGTGCCGGCTCGTGCAGATGGAAACAAAAAAGGGAACATCGCTGTTCCCGTTCTTGGTGGGAGTTATTGGATTCGAACCAATGACCCCTTGCTTGTAAGGCAAGTGCTCTGAACCAGCTGAGCTAAACTCCCTCGAAATGGATTGCAAAAGTACTATATTTTTGCAAACTGACAAAATATTTTGTGGGATTTGAATGGGAAGTAATGATGATAATACTAAATATCAATGTCTTAAAGTTATAAAAATGTTGTCTTGTTGTGTTGTTTTGGTATTGTTCAAGCTGTTTTTTTTTCGGACGAATTGTGTTTTTTCGAGCAAAAAAAGTGCCTGTGTTTTTTCGTAGAGTTTGCGCCTTTGGGGTGCAACTCTTTTGTATGATATTTTTGTGTGGTCTGTCTAAATGATATCGGAGGGTTCGACTTCCTGCATTTTTACCAGGTCGTGGTATGTGCCGTTGAGCATCATCAGTTCGTCGTGGGTGCCTTGTTCGATGATGCGGCCGTGGTCCAAGACGACAATCATGTCGGCGTTTTTTATTGTCGACAGCCGATGGGCTATGACGATAGTGGTGCGGTTGCGCATCAGGTTGTCGAGGGCCTGCTGAATGGATTGTTGAGAGGCGTTGTCGAGTGCGGATGTGGCTTCGTCAAGAAGCAGTATCGGAGGATTGCGCAGAATGGCTCGTGCTATGCTTATGCGCTGTCGTTGTCCGCCGCTCAGTGCGCTGCCATGGTCGCCGACGGGAGTGTCGTAGCCCGATGGCATTTGGGCGATAAACTGGTCAGCGCCTGCCAGATGTGCGGCTTTGTGGATTTGTTCCGTTGTGATGTTTGTCAGCCCAAAGGTGATGTTGTTGGCTATGGTGTCGTTGAAGAGGATGCAGTTCTGCGAAACGACGCCAATGTTGCGCCTCAGCGAGTCTATGTTGAGGTCTTTGATGTCGATGCCGTCGACTGTAATGTGTCCAGAGGATGGGTCGTAGAATCGTGGCAACAGGTCGGCGAGTGTTGTCTTGCCGGCTCCCGATGGACCTACGATGGCCACTTTCTGCCCGTTGCGTATGGTGAGGTCGATATGGTCAAGAACCGGGACGGGGCCATTGTCGCCTTCGTAGCTGAAGGAGACATCGCGATAGTGGATGCTGTCGTTGAACCCGTGCATGACTATGGCGTCTTTCTTTTCAACGATACGTTCGTCGGCATCAAGTATCTCGAAGATGCGTGCTGCCGATGCGCTGCCTTTCTGGAGGCTGCTATAGGCTTTGACAATTGCTTGTACGGGAGGGATGAGGCGGGCGAAGAGGATGACAAAAAGGATGAATACGGAGGACTGCAGCTCGCCGCCCAGTACGGCGTTGCCTCCAAGGACAAGGATGAAACCGAGTCCGATTGTGCCAAGCACCTCGGACAGAGGGCTTCCGGCTTCGCGACGACGTGCCACGCGCATCATGCGGTCGGTATAGTCGCGGTTGACAGCCTCGAAACGTCGTTGCCGCTCTGCTTCCTGGCGGTAGGCCTTTACCACTTCGAGGTTGTCGAGGGTCTCTTTATAGGTCGACATCATCTGCCCCAGTTTTTCCTGTCCCTTGGTGGAGTTGCGTTTCAGGCTCTTGCCGATGCGTCCGATAAGCCAAACGGCAGGTGGCAGGACAAGAAGAAAGAGCAAGAAAAGGCGCGGGCTGATAAAGACGAGGGCGGCGGCGAAAACGACAACATTCAGCGGGTCTTTGATGATTGACTGCAGAGTGCTGACGACGCTCCACTCGATGTTGGCAAGGTCGGCCGACATGCGGCTTATGATGTCGCCTTTTCGGCGGCCTGAAAAGAACGAGATGGGTAGGATGGTTATGCGGTGGTAGATGTCGTCGCGAAGACGTTGGAGCACCCCGTTGCGAATGGGGCTGAGGAAATAGAGGCCCAAATAGCGAGTGAGGTCGTAGAGCAGGACACAAAAGAGGTATGCTCCGGCAAAGATGAACAGGGTGGGCCAAATGCCGAAGGATGCCTTGATGTGGTAGATGTGGTAGGTGGCCCATTCGGTAAGTGCCGACTGGCTGAACGACAGTGCAGGTTCGGCAGCGGGAGGCTGCGAGGAGCCGAAAAAGAGTTCGATAACGGGAACTATGAGTACGAACGACAGGAGGTTGAAGAGTACGGACAGGAGATTGAACACTATGTTGAGTGTTATCTCCTTAGGGTAGAACCTGAGGTATCGGAAAACACGGAATATGGGTTGGTTAAGCTTCACAGTTCGGTTATTACTATCTGTGGGTTGGCAAGTGTGGGATTGGATTTGTATTCGAGGCGTTGCTGGCGCAACTGGCGAGAGATCATGTAGTCGTATATGGCTTTTGCTTTGTCGGTTGTGGTGGCCTCGATGCGGAGGTGGATTTTGGGGTTCTGGAGCAGGAAGTCGACATAGGGGTCGAGCAGAGAGGCGAGTTGGCTATTGTATTTTGGGTCGGCCGAGAACGCCGAAGCGGGGAGCAGCAGCGGGTAGCGTCCCCACAAAGCCAATGGTTGCAGCAGGAAATCGGCGGCATTGAGGTCGCGGCGCAGTTGTTTGGCGTTGCCGCTTAAGGCGCGTGGCATGAAGCCGTCGGCCGAGACGATTACGGTGTTGTTGCTGCGCGTGGACAGTGCCAGGGCGTATAATCCATTGTCACCGACGATATAGCGGTCGGCGTCGCTTCGTTGTCGCAGTACGGAAATAGAGCCTTCTGTGGGTTTGCCGTCGCTGGTGCGTAATGTGCCGGCAACTATATTGGTCTCGTCGGGCTGTGCTGAGGGGTACAGCTCGAAGGTGAAGATGTCGGAGCCGCCTATGCCTGTCCAGTCGGGCGACTTGCCGGCGAAATAGCCGTATTTGCCATCGGTAGTGACGCCAAAACAGATGTCGTCGTCCTCGGTATTGATTGGCAGGCCGAGGTTTGTATGCCTTTGCAAATAGGTGTCGGTGAGGTCGATGAAATACATGTCGTAGCCTCCGAAGCCTTGCCATCCGTTGGAGGCGAAGTAGAGGGTCTTGCCGTCGGCGTGGATGAAGGGGCATTTCTCGTTGCCTGGGGTGTTGACGGCAGGTCCCAGATTCTCGGCGCGGCTCCAGTCTCCATTTGGAAGCCGACGGCACATCCAGATGTCCGTTCCTCCAAGTCCGCCGCTGCGGTTGGAGGCGAAGTAGAGGTATTGCCCGTCAGGTGTTATGGAGGGCTGCGACTCCCACGTCCGTTCGCCGTTGACGTTGCGTCCTGCATTCTGCAGAGGCTGCCATATGCCGTTTTTGCGCTGGCTGTACCAGATGTCGCAGTTGTCGTATCCGGCGTCGTGTCGCATGACGGAGTAGTAGAGTGTCTGTCCGTCAGCCGTCATCGTCACGCTTCCTTCGCCATCGCTCTGGTTGAAGGGGGCGGGCATCTGATGGCCGGCGGAGAAGGCTGTGTCGCGCCATTGGCTGCAGAAGAGGCGCATCACCTTGCCGTCGGACTCTTTTTCGTAGAATGTTTTCTGTTGCGAAGCCGATACCAGGCGCAGATAGTATATTTCCTTGCCGTCGGGTGCCATGTAGGGCAGCAGTTCGTCGGCTCGCGACGATGCTCCGCGCATTATGGTTGGGTTGAAGGGCACTTCGTTGAGCTGTGCGTTGGCCAGAAACTCCGACCAGTACAGGTAGGTCGAAGCCTCCTCATATACTACGTCATATGCCGGGTTTGGCTGTTGGTTGGTGATGTCGAAGTATCGGTTGAGTTGCTCGACGGCTTCGGCATATTGCTTGTAGGTGTAGTGTACTACACCCATATAGAAGTAAGCCAGTGCATTGGGGTAGTCGGGACAGAGCTTGAAGAGGCGAGTGAAATGGTTGCGTATCACTGACGGCTTTTCGCCAGCCTTGACGGACGCCACTCCCATGTAGAAGTAAGGGTCGGCAGCCGTTCGGTTATGTTGCGACACTTTCCGCATGAGGGTGATGCAATGCTGGTAGCGTTTGTTGTTGTATGCCTCGATACCTTTCTCGAAGTCGCTCTTGTCGCTTCCGCTGAAATGGGGATGGCAGTCGTCGTTTTGGGCACAGAGGGTGCCTGACAGCAAGGCGAGCAGCAGGAAAAGTATCGTGGATCGCATGCTTTTACAGTTTGTCGGGGTCGATGACGAAGTTGGCGTCGGGGCCGTTGCAGGGGGAGCTGCATTGCAGAGCGCAGTCGTTGCATGGGGTAAGTTCGCCGTGCAGGCGTTTCTTTACCATGTCGCCAACGGCATCGTGCAGCGACGGGATGCTGATGGTGCTGATGACTTCGTCGCAGAAGGCGTAGCTAAGCAGGGTGATGGCAGTACGCTGGTTTATGCCTCTTGTCATGAGGTAGAATAGGGCTTGTTCGTCAAGTTGTCCTATCGTGCTGCCATGCGAGCATTTGACGTCGTCGTTGTAGATTTCGAGGAAGGGACGTGTGTCGACATGTGCTTTGTCGGTAAGCAGTATGTTCCGGTTGGTTTGGTAGGCCTCTGTCTTGACAGCGCCGTCCTGCACCAGTACATGGCCGTTGAAGCGAGCCCGTGCGGCATCGTCGATGATGCCTTTGTAGAGTTCGTTGCTGTGGCAGTGTGGTTTGGCATGCTCGACAAATATGTAGTTGTCGCATTGCTGTTCGCGGTCAATAAGATATAGTCCGTTGGCGTTGAGGGTGCAGCCTTCTCCGTGCATGCGCACTTCGATATTGTTGCGGACATGATCGCCGCCGAGGGTTATGGTGCACAGGTCGGCGGAGCTGTCTTTGTGCATGTCGACATGCAGTTCCGTCAAGTGGCTGCCCTGGATATTGATTCCCTGCAGGCGGTAAAGGGTCAGGTTGGCGCCCTCTTCTATATTGATTTTGAGCCGTTCGATGTCGGGCATGATGGTGTAGCCCTCTTTCTCGTGGAGGAAGAACAGTGGGGCGTCGGCAGGGTTGCACAGCACCAGAACGCGACGCTGGCCTCTGCCGATGCTGAGCTCTTGCAGTTGGCCCTCGCTGTGCCATTGGTCGCCCCAAATGTTGGGCAAAGCGTCTTTACGTATCATTTTTCAAGTTCTTTTTTGATCCATTCGTATCCTTTTTCCTCCAGTTCCAAGGCCAGTTCCTTAGGGCCGGTCTTGACAATGCGTCCCTCGTAGAGCACGTGGACGAAATCGGGTACTATATAGTCGAGCAGGCGCTGGTAGTGGGTGATGACGACGGTGGCGTTTTCGGGCGAGCGTAGTTGGTTGACTCCGTTGGCCACGATGCGCAGGGCGTCGATGTCGAGACCGGAGTCGGTCTCGTCGAGGATGGCGAGGGTGGGGTTGAGCATGGCCATCTGGAAGATCTCGTTCTTTTTCTTCTCGCCGCCGCTGAAGCCTTCATTGACGGAGCGGTTGGCGAGGTTGGTTGTCATTTCGACAACTTTTTTCTTTTCTTCCATGAGGCGGAGGAATTCGGAACCGCTCAGGGGGTCGAGACCGCGGTATTTGCGTTGCTCGTTTACGGCGGTACGCATGAAGTTGGTTATTGTTACACCAGGGATTTCGACAGGATATTGGAATCCGAGGAAGATTCCTTCGTTTGCGCGGACATCTACTGGAAGGTCAAGTATGTTTTTGCCGTTGTAGATGATTTCGCCTTCGGTAACGGTGTATTTCGGATTGCCTGCAATGATGCCTGCAAGAGTGCTTTTGCCGTTGCCGTTGGGGCCCATGATAGAGTGAACCTCGCCCTTGTTGATTTCAAGGTTTACTCCTTTAAGTATCTCTCGTTCGCCTATATTGGCGTGCAAATTGCGAATGGATAAAAGTGACATGTGTTATGTAGTTGGTTGATTATTTACTATTTAAGTTGTGTATGTATGTTTTGTGCAAACAAACAAAAATACGAATAAAAAGTGATTATTGGTGCATTGGATTTAAACTTTCTGACTTCTGTCACATCAACTCCCGTTCAATTGGTTTTCATACGGTCTCTTATGTGGTCAATAATCATGGCGATAGCTCCGTCGCCTGTGACGTTGCCCGCGGTGCCGATGCTGTCGAGAGCTATGTATATTGCAATCATCAGTCCCTGCATTCCTTCGTCGAAGCCCAGCATTGTCGATAGCAGTCCGAGTGTCGCCATGATGGCTCCGCCGGGTACGCCAGGAGCGGCGATCATGGTGATTGATGCCATAAGGATAAATCCCATAAAGAGTCCGAAATCGTGCGGCAAGCCCATGCTCAACGCGATGGCGTAGGAACATGCGGTGATTTTGAGTATGCTGCAGGGCATGTGAATGGTGGCGCAAAGAGGCACGGAAAAGGATGCCGTTTCGTTTCTTACGCCGCATTTCACTGCTTGGGCAAGTGTTACGGGTATTGTGGCTGCCGACGATGCTGTGCCTAATGCTGTTACATAGGCTGGCAGCATGGTGACGAAGGCTTTGAAGGGGTTCTTGCGTGTCACGATGCCTGCGATGCAGAACAAGGCTACCAGTACGGTGATGTGTAGCAGTATGATGAAAAGAATTATCTTGACAAACATGCCGATAACGGCACCGATATGCCCGTCGGCGCCAATATGGAGGAAAATGCCGAAAATATATATTGGCAGCAGCGGGATGATGACTTTGGTTATTATCAGTGTGACAATGTCTTTGGTGTCGTTGAGCACGGCGCGGACTGCGTTGCCTTCAATCGTGGCAGATGTGAGGCCCAGAATGAAGGCGATGACGAGAGCCGACGTGACGGAGATGAACGCTGGCATATCGATGGTGAAATAGGGTGTGAGGGTGCTGGTCATGTCTGTGTCGGCCATTGCCGAGAGTCCGTCGCCGAGCAGGTGAGGATAGGCTAAGGAGCATGATGCCAGAGTGAAAGTGCCCGAGGCAATGGTTGAGAGATATGCAATGATTACCGTTACAAGGAGCAGTTTGCCGCCTCCTTTGCCAAGGTCGGCAATGCCTGGGGCAACGAGTCCGATGATAAGTAGCGGAATGAAGAGGCCGAGGAAGTTGCTGAAGATGGAATTGAAGGTGAGGAAAATGCGTACAGACCAGTCGGGGAAAAAGAAACTGAATCCTATGCCGAGAGCAATGGCAATGAGTATTTTCGGTAAAAGTCCGAGTGGGTGTATCTTTCTTAGTGGGCTGTTTTTCATGCTTATATGCTGTTGTTGTTGTTTTATATGCTTTTGCAAAGATAGTAATAATATGAGGTATCACCGGTAAGTTTTGCGATTCTGCATTTGAACAAAACAAACATTTCGTCGTTTCAACATTTTTTTTTATTTTTGCAAATTCGACAGTTGGCATATTTGTATGTGCTTTCTGTTGAAATACAAGCTGATAAGTACACATTTGAAAAATACATTGACAATATGGAGGCACCGATTGTTACGTTGACTACCGACTGGGGCTGCAAGGATTTTTTTGTTGCCAAGGTTAAAGGTCGCTTATACTCAGAAATACCTGGTGTGCGTGTTGTTGACTTGAGTCACCAGCAGGCATGGAACGATTTGGCTACTGCTGCCAATGTGGTGAGGCATGGATGTATGTCGTTTCCTGTGGGGTCGGTGCATATTGTCGATATCGGAAGCGACGTGACGTCGCCCGACGCTTCCATGGCTTCAGGCGAGAGGCAGTCGTTGCTTGCCTCATACAGAGGGCACTATTTGGTGTGCAGCAGCCGCAAACTGCTGGAGGTGTCGTTGGATAGCGAATGCGACGAACTTGTTGCGTTGCCTTTTCCCGATGCTGTCCGCTCGCTTTCTTTTTTGGCATACGACCAATATTGCGATGTTGTAAAGGCTTTGCTGTCGGGGGCCGGAGTTGCCGAGATTGGTCAGCCGTGTGCCCCGTTGCGCCGGCGGTCTTTCCTTCAGGCCCAGATTGACGGAAACCAGCTCGATACGATGGTTGTATACCTTGACAGCTATGGCAACGTGGACCTCAATATTTCATACGAGGAGTTTGAGGCGATACGTGCCGGACGGCGATTCAAGGTTGAGTTGGACCGTTGTATAGGCTGCAGCGAGCGTTATGAGGATGTGACCACAATCAGCCGTCATTACAGTGACGTTCAATTGGGCGGGCTCTTGCTGACGGTTTCGTCGACTGGCTACCTTCAGCTGGCTGTCAACAAAGATTCAGCATCCAGACTTCTCGGGTTGAGCTATACGTCGAAGTGCCGCTTCACGTTTGTCGGATAAC
>CAMOFI010000044.1 GCA_946613135.1 uncultured Bacteroidales bacterium | reverse complement strand
AAGAGGTAGACCGCACTTCTCTGAATTATCCAGCCCGTCTATTCTCCCAACAAAAGACAAAATCAGCAGACACCACACCAAATTGGTGGAGTCTGCCGATTTAATCTATATAGCAGTTATTGATTGTTATGCCTCGGGGTCGTGGCCTTTACTCATATAGGTGTAGCCCTTCATCAGACCGGTATTGGCATTGCCGATGAAGCTCAGGACAATCTTGCCCTCGTCAGTGTTGCCATACTGCTCTTTGATGAGCTCGACAGCATGCGACACGCCCAATCCCTTTTGGTACAATATCCTGTAGATGTCCTGAATATTATTGATTTCTTCGGGCGAATAGCCCCTGCGCTGCAGTCCGAGAGCATTGACACCAACGAAGGATATCGGATAGCGACCGGCCTTCACAAACGGCGGTATGTCCTTGTTGACCAACGAACCTCCCATCGTTATAACGTGTGAGCCGATATGTACAAACTGCAATATTGCCGTCTTGCCACCAAGCACTACCCAGTCGCCCACTATGATGTGGCCTGCAAGGGTGGTGTTGTTGGCAAAGACACAGTTGTTGCCCACAACGCAGTCGTGTGCCACATGCACATAAGCCATAATCAGGTTGTTGTTACCGATGACGGTCTTGCCCGATGCCGACGTGCCGCGGTTGATGGTGCAGCATTCGCGGATGACGTTGTTGTCACCTATCTCGACAGTGGTATATTCGCCATTAAACTTCAAGTCCTGCGGAATGGCAGCAATGACAGATCCGGGGAATATCTTGCAGTTCTTGCCGATACGTGCACCTGGAAATATCGTCACATTCGGACCAATCCATGTGTCGTCACCAATAACGACATCTTCGTATATTGTAGTGAAATTTGAAATCTTTACGTTGTTTCCGATTTTGGCTTCGGGATGCAAATCGTAGAGTATTGCCATTTGTAATTATTGTTTTATTGCTTGATTAACTACTTGGTTTCTGATTATTTTGGCCAGCTGGGTATTTGCATAATGACCCGGGCAGCGAAGCTTGAAACGCGCCTTGAGAGGCATGCCTACAAGGGATATGTCGCCAATGAAGTCGAGCAACTTGTGGCGTGCTGGCTCGTTGGCAAAGTAAGGCTCTATGGTGTTCAACACCCCGTTGTGTACGTGGATGCTGTCCTTGTCTTTATTGAAAACACTGGCTAACCGTTGCTTCTCTTCGTCGCCAAGGGGCTTGTCGACAAAGACGAGGGCATTTTCGAGGTCGCCTCCCTTAATGAGGTTGTGTGCCAACAGGATTTCTACCTCATGGAGGAAGACAAAGGTACGGCATCGGGCGATATCGGACTGATACTGGTCCAAACTGTCGAGCGTCGCCGTCTGGTTGCCTATCAGGTCGCTTTGGAATTCAATGGTACTTTCGACACTAAAGGTGTCGGCAGGCTCGGCGACGAGTTCGATATTGCGTTCTGCATCGCGCCACACTACCGGCGACTGAATGCTATAGTACCGCCTTTCGGTATCAAGCGTGACAATACCCGATGCAGCAATCTGGTCTATCCACATGCGGGCACTGCCGTCGAGGATTGGTATTTCAGGCCCGTCGACTTCTATCAAGGCATTGTCGACCGACATGCCTCGCAACGACGACATAAGGTGCTCTATCGTGGAAACAGTTACTCCGTCATGTCCGATGGTGGTGCCATGGTTTGTGTCTACGACATATTCTGCCAACGCAGCAATGTCTATGTTAGGCGTGATGTCGGTACGACGAATGACGATACCGCTGTCGGCAGGAGCAGGCAACATTGTAGCATGTGTGAACTTGCCAGTATGCAGACCTGGACCCGAGAGTGTGAATGGTTTATCTATTGTTGTTTGGTATTCCACTTCTTGTGTTTTCGTTAGTATTTGATTGGCTATCGTTTGAATTGGTTATTTTACTAATTTATAATTCACCATCTGATAAATGTCGGCTTGCTGGTTTTCGTAACCTCCAGTAGAGGACGACTGATGAAGGAGGAAGGGGAAAAGCATCCCGTCGGGGGAACTGAACTTCTGCGGGTTGCGCCAAAACTCTGCACCTTGCTGCGAAAGCGCAGTGGTGAAATAGAGCATTATGTCGTGAGCAACACCTGCATATAGTGTGTTGGGTTCGGTATGAAATTTGTCTTTATAGGTATCAATGAATGCTTTATGTCTCGAATTGTCGTAATTCAGGTATCCAATCGTCACTGTGGTGTACATAAGGTGCTGCAGTTGCTCGAAGTCCACATTGGGATATTCTGTCAGATAATTGTTTACCGTTATGAGTGTTGGCACATTGTTGTTCAATGGCGATAGGCGGTTGAGCAGCGTTGTGGCGAAAATGCGATTCTTGTTCTTGTCGGTACTGTTGTATATGCTTACAAGGACATTGTCGGTTGTAGTCTTGAGTGTGGACAAAAGTTTCGCATTGGCAGCCCAGTCGAAGAAAGTGTATTTTATATCCTTCCGTGCCTGCAGCTGTTTCTCGAACTCGTCGTGGAACGCTTTCTCGTCGGTAGCCATCGATTTGCTGTTGGAATGCAGGACGTAAAGATGTCCGCCTTTATGTTTGGTTGACATGATATCGAGAATGCCTTTGACGGTCCCTTCGGTCGACGGCATATACTTGATAACGTACGGATTGTCTTTTATGATATCTTCGCGAGAAGAAAAGGGGTTTATTACAAACACTTGACTCTGCTTGGCGAGTTCTGCCAGCTTGTGAAATGGTTTTTTGACAAGCAATGCGATAATGAAATCAGAATTAGCGACATTGTGGGAAACATAGGCGCGTTCCACATCCTCGTCATTGTCTGAACTAAGGTCGACAACATTGAGAACGACATCGATGCCTCGCGACTGTATCTCGTCAAGAGCCATCAGTATCCCTTCGTAGAACTGAATGAATTCAAACACTTTATAGTCTTTCTTGCCTCGTTGCTCAATATCAAACTTTGATGTTGATATCTCATTGATCTTGTCAAGATTGAGCGGCATAACCACCGAAACGTAAACTCGGTTCTTGTCCTGGCGGTCGCGAACCTGATAGTTGAACGACGACGTAGTGGTGAAATTGTAATACGAAGCCTGACGCTGCGGAAAATCATTTGGTACTTCGTTGAATGGATATGGATTGACTACCTGACGTTTTATGGGCGCTGCAGGGTTCACGCTGTCTAAGTCCATATCAGCCATCTTGTCATTCTGTCTCTCTCCTCTATCATTGGTTTGACTCTTCGCGGACTCCTCTGCGGCCTTCTGCTTGGTTGCCTCCTCTGCAGCTTTTTGCTTGGCTACATCCTCTGCGGCTTTCTGCATGGCTACATCCTCTGCGGCTTTTTGCTTTGTCTGTTGCTGAGTCTCAACGCGCGTCTTGTCAACGTTTTCCGGTTTTCGTTCTCCGCTTTCCGCTTTCCGTTCCTCCGTTTCCTTCGGTGGTATCTTCAGCATCTGGCCAGCCTTCAGCTGCTCTGTGCGCAGTTCAGGATTAGCCTCGACAATCTGCTCTACCGTAACACCATATTCGCGCGACAGGCTATAGAGAGTCTGCCCGCTCTCGATTTTTATATAATGTACACGCGCCGTGGGCGAGACAACCGCATTGGCATTGGCAGACACAGCAGCAACACTGTATTCGTTCTTGGGCAACCATACGGTGTCACCAACCTTCATAAGATGAATGTCGGTCTTGATTACAGCATCATAGTATTTCAACCCATATGCTCGCGCTATCGAAAATACAGTCTGCCCTTGCTCTACAATATGGACGTAATACTCCTTGTTGTTTATTTTCTGAACTTTGTCAGACACCTTCACTGCCACCGTCTTAGTCCCTTGGGCAGATGCTATCCCTACAAAAAAATACAGCAGGAATGCACTTACACATGTCGTTATCTTTACGGTCTTGCGGAACATTAATTTATTTTTTAGAATTCGCGTATATGTCGCTCACGAAAAAATTAAATTCTTAAATCTGTAGATTACTCCCACTCTATCGTTGCCGGCGGTTTCGAGCTGATGTCATATACCACGCGATTCACGCCTCTTACTTTGTTGATAATCTCGTTCGACACCTTAGCCATGAAGTCATACGGCAAGTGCGACCAGTCTGCCGTCATGCCGTCAACCGACTCGACAGCACGCAACGCAACGACACTCTCATAAGTGCGCTCGTCGCCCATGACGCCCACCGACTGTACAGGCAGCAGCATAGCTCCTGCCTGCCACACCTTGTCGTAAAGGTCGTTGTCGCGAAGCCCTTGAATGAAGATGTCGTCGACCTCCTGCAGTATTCGCACTTTCTCGGGCGTGACATCGCTCAAAATACGGATTGCAAGACCGGGACCCGGGAACGGGTGACGTCCAATGAGTTCCTGCTTGATTCCCAGCTGGCGACCGACCCTGCGCACCTCGTCCTTGAAGAGGCTACGAAGCGGCTCGACAAGCTTCAGCTTCATGTAATCAGGCAGACCGCCCACATTGTGGTGCGACTTGATGGTCTGCGACGGCCCCTTGACAGAACTCGACTCTATGACATCGGGATATATCGTACCTTGTGCCAACCATTTGGCATCGGCAACTTCTTTCGATGCATCGTCAAAAACATCTATAAAGGTCTTTCCTATAGCCTTGCGTTTCTTCTCCGGATCGGTAACACCGGCAAGAACGCCGTAGAAACGTTCCTTTGCATCTACACCTCTAACGTTCAGGCCCATATCCTTGTACGATTCAAGAACATTCTCGAATTCGTTTTTCCGGAGCAGGCCGTTGTCGACAAAAATACAGTGAAGATTATGGCCTATCGCCTTATTGAGCAGAACTGCAGCTACCGACGAATCCACTCCACCCGACAGGCCAAGAATGACCCTGTCGTTGCCCACCTGTTCTCGTATCTGTTTTACAGTCATCTCGATAAACGACTCAGGAGTCCAGCTCTGGTCGCAATGGCAAATGTCGACAACAAAATTCTTCAACAGAGTCAGTCCATCGACAGAATGGTGAACCTCAGGGTGGAACTGGATTGCATAGGTCTGTTCTCCTTCTATCTGATAACCTGCGTATTTCACGTTGTCGGTAGAACAGATGCAATGATAATTGGATGGTACCGATTCGATAGTGTCGCCATGACTCATCCACACCTGCGACCCAATCGAGACGCCTTTCATCAGGGGTGACTCTGAATCAATATACTGGAGGTTGGCTCGACCATATTCACGAATCTTGGATTGTTGAACAATACCACCTCCCCACTTGGCAAGATATTGGGCTCCATAGCAGACTGCAAGCAGAGGCAAACGGCCTTTTATGCCACTCATATCGGGAACTGGAGCATCGGGAGCGTTGCACGAATATGGACTGCCAGAGAAAATAACACCCTTTACATCGCTGGTAAGGACAGGAATTTTATTGAAAGGGTGAATTTCACAATAAATATTAAGCTCACGCACTTTGCGTGCTATCAATTGAGTGTATTGAGAACCAAAGTCTAAGACAATAATTGTGTCCATTTTTTTCTTTTTAAATGAAAAACAAAAATAGTCATTTTTTTTTAATCAAGAAATTTTTAGCAAAGCTTATAGTTTTCACTCGAAATTTAACAATCACGTGCACACACGAGTGCATGAACTTGGCCCAGACAGCACAACAGCCTAAAAATCATATAACTATTCTTCATTTTTAACCATCTCGACGCTAATCTTTTTCAAACTTTTGGAATATATAAAAAAAAAGTATTATTTTTGCACCTCATGAAAAAGACACTATATTATATTTTTATCATTATATCTACCTTTGCAACAGTCAGTTGCAGTGGATATGAAAAAATGCTCAAAAGCACAGATTACGACGCTAAATTCAACGCTGCAGTGAAATACTACAACGAAGAACGCTATGCGCGTGCACGCCAGCTGTTCGAGAACCTCACCCTCTACTATCGCGGAAATGAGCACTCGGAGGATATCGCCTGGTACTATGGCCAATGTCTGAAAGAAAGCGGATTCTACTATACCGCTGCCTACCAATTCAAGACATTCACCAAACGTTTCCCCTACAGCCAAAGAGTTGAAGAGGCCGCATTCCTGTCTGCCTACTGCAAATACCTCGACTCGCCCTCGCACACCCTGGACCAGTCGAGCACCAAAGAAGCCATCACAGAATTTGAACAGTTTGCCGAACGTTATCCTCAGAGTACACATATCCCGGAAGCCAACGACTATCTCGACAAACTGCGCGACAAACTGATGCTCAAAGACTACGAAATTGCAATAGGATACCACAACACAGAGTCTTATCGCGCAGCCGTGGTTGCCCTGAACAGTTTCCTCAACAACTACCCCGAATCAAGGATGCGCGAAGACGCCATGTACTACATAATCAAGTCGGGCTACGAATACGCCATAAACAGTCGCGAAGACAAAATGAAAGAACGACTTCAGCAAGTGATTAATGACTTCGACAAATTCGCCACTTCATTCAACAATTCGAAGTACATGACCGATTGCCAAAACATATACACACGCTGCAAAGCCGAACTCTCAAGAATTGAAAACCAAACCCAATCATCTAATTGATAAACAATTAAACAAAATATAATGGAAGCAAA
This sequence comes from uncultured Bacteroidales bacterium, assembly GCA_946613135.1. Taxonomy (GTDB): domain Bacteria; phylum Bacteroidota; class Bacteroidia; order Bacteroidales; family P3; genus Colimorpha. Next base: position 7,172 of record CAMOFI010000044.1, on the reverse strand, counting down.
GAAGAACCGTCCAATCAACACAACCATCACACGCAACACCGCCGAATTCAGCAAAGGAACCGGAAATATTTACGAAACAGTGGCTATGCTGTCGAAGCGTTCGAACCAAATTGCCAGCGACATGAAACGCGAGTTGCATAAAAAAATCGAAGAGTTTGCCTCGAGCATCGATACCATGGACGAAATCTACGAAAACCGCGAGCAGATAGAGGTAGTGCGCCACTATGAGCAGATGCCCAAGCCCACGCTCCAGGCTATACAGGAATACCTCGACGACGAAATCTACTATCGCAATCCTGCCAAGGAAGACCAGAACATGCAGCGCCTTGAGGCCATGGAGAACGAAGCCATCGCCGAAGGCGTCACCGAAAAACAATAACCAACCATGCCGAGTCCGCTACAGGGTAAGCATATTATCGTCGGCATTACTGGCGGCATTGCCGCCTATAAGGCCCCGTACATCGTTCGCCTGCTGGTCAAAGCCGGTGCAGAAGTGACGTGTGCCGCCACCGAACACGCTCTCAGGTTTGTCACCACACTGACTCTCGAGACCGTATCAAACAACCATGTCTATACAGACCTCTTCGACAATGCCAACCCTCACAGCACCGAGCACATATCCCTGAAAGACTGGGGGGATGCACTGATATTGGCGCCTGCGACAGCCAATATCATCGGAAAATACGCCAACGGCATTGGCGACGACGCCCTCTCGACATTAATGCTCTCTTTCCGCAAGCCTACGTTTGTCTGCCCTGCTATGAACACTCAGATGCTCGAAAGTCCAGCGCTGCATCGCAACATCGACTTTCTAAAATCGACCGGAGTCAACATCATCGAAAGCACGTCAGGCGAACTGGCTTGCGGCGCAACAGGCAATGGGCGGATGGCCGAGCCAGAAGAAATTGTTGCTCAAGTGGAGGCTTTCTTCACCTCCTCTTCAGCCTCAAACGATGAGAACAAGCGCCAATACAATATTCTCATCACCGCTGGACCGACATACGAAAAAATCGACGCAGTACGCTTTATAGGAAACTTCTCGACCGGGAAAATGGGGTTTGCGCTTGCTGAAGAAATGGCCCAACGCGGCAACAAGGTTTTTCTTGTTGCCGGCCCCACACACCTCACGACAAAACATCCCAACATCGAACGCATAGATGTCATGTCAGCTTGCGAGATGTACGATGCGGCTACACGTCTGTTCCCCACATGCGACGCCGCCATACTGAGCGCCGCAGTGGCAGACTTCAGACCCGACCACGCCGCAGACTACAAAATCAAGAAACAGAGCGACCAGGACGACATGACTCTGCACCTGGTACAGAATCCCGACATCCTCGCCACCCTTGGCGCAACAAAACGAGAAGGACAGCGGCTCGTTGGGTTTGCTTTGGAAACCGACAACGAGATTGACAACGCACGCAAAAAACTTACGAGAAAAAATCTCGACTTCATAGTCCTCAACTCACTCCACGACAAAGGCGCCGGTTTCGGACACGACACCAACAAAGTGACCATCATCGACCGATATGGCAATATAGAAACAGGAGAACTGAAAAGCAAACAACTTGTCGCAAAGGACATTGCCGACAAATTATTACGTTCTCTCCCTTAAATCATTAACCTCAATTCAAAACCAGAAAGCCTATGAAAAACCGCAGCACCATTGCCCTCGTGTTGTCAGTGGTGACAATTGTCATGCTGGTATGCGTATGCGCCACCGACAAAGAATCGGCCGACAAACTCAAAGTTGTGCCACAACAACAACCCCGCATCTATTCACCGGCAATACCAGACACAATGTCTTTCGCCGGAGAGCCTGTCCCTTTAGACATATACTATGTGCGCGAAGGCCTCGACCGTGAACTGATTGTAAACACATTCGGCCACACAAGCACCCTGCTTTACTTCAAGCGTGCTCACCGCTATTTCCCTATCATTGAACCGATATTGAAAAAGAACGGCATTCCGTCAGACTTCAAATACCTGTGCGTCATTGAGAGCGGACTTACCAATGCCACATCGCCAGCCAAAGCCCAAGGATTCTGGCAGTTTATGAAAGCCACCGGACAGCGTTTCGGACTCGAAGTGAACGACGAGATAGACATGCGCAACAACCTCATAGCAGCAACAGAAGCTGCATGCAAATACCTGAAAACTCTGAAGAACACCCTCGGCAGCTGGACAGCGGCGGCAGCGGCATACAACTGCGGCGAAGGTGGGTTGAGCAAAAACATGGGCAAACAAAGCATCGACAACTACTACGACACTCGCCTCAACAATGAGACCACCCGTTACGTATACCGCATATTAGCTGTAAAACAAATCATGCAACACCCGCAAGACTATGGGTTCTACCTTCGCCCGTGCGACCTCTACCCCACCATCCCGACACGGACGGCCACACTGAGCGGACAAAACATCGACCTCTATGATTTTGCCAAACGCAACGGAACGACGTACAAGATGTTCCGCGAGTTGAACCCATGGATCACGACGGAGAAATTAGTCAACAAGGCCAACAAAAGCTACACAGTACAACTACCGGCCGACGAGGGCACAAGTCTCAAAAAGATACGTACAGAACGCGACAAAGGAACTGAATATATAAAACAACTATAACTCACTTTGGACAAACTCGAAATACTCGGTGCCAGAGAGCACAACCTACAGAATGTCGACATCGATTTGCCACGCAACCAGCTGGTAGTCTTTACAGGACTAAGCGGCAGCGGCAAGTCATCGCTCGCCTTCGACACCATCTATGCCGAAGGACAGCGGCGCTATATGGAGACTTTTTCAGCTTATGCACGTCACTTTATCGGGAATATGGAGCGCCCGGATGTGGACAGCATCAACGGACTGAGCCCTGTCATTTCTATCGAACAGAAAACCACCAACAAGAATCCACGCTCGACAGTGGGCACCGTGACAGAGATATACGACTTTGTGCGCCTGCTCTACGCTCGCGTAGCCGACGCCTACTCGCACGTCAGCGGGAAAAAGATGATCAAGTATTCTGAAAGCCAGATACTCGACATTATCAGTACCGAATATGCCGACAAAGACATCCTCATCCTCGCTCCTCTGGTGCGCAGCCGTAAAGGCCACTACCGCGACTTGTTCCAGCAGGTAGCAAAAAAAGGCTATCTGCGTGTGCGCGTGGACGGAGAAATACGCGAACTGACATACAACATGCAAGTGGACCGCTACAAGACTCATGACATAGAGCTTGTTGTGGACCGCGTGCGTGTAGGCGAGAAAAGCCGCAGGCGACTGGAAGAAGCCGTCAAGACAGCGTTCCGCCAAGGCAAAGGGATGCTGATGATACTGGAAAACGACAGGACTTCGACAATGTCGACAGAACCGGAAAAACAGAAAGGCCCTCAGCCGCGCTATTTCAGCCGGCTGCTGATGGATCCCGATACCGGCATTTCATATCCTGAGCCTGAACCCAACACCTTCTCGTTCAACTCGCCCTATGGTGCTTGTCCACACTGCAACGGACTTGGCGAGATATCGGAAATCGACATCAAAAAAATCATTCCCAACCCCAAAAAGAGCATCAGAGAAGGCGGCCTTGACGTGCTGGGCAAATACTCGGCCACAAACTACCTCTACCGTCAACTGGAGAACCTTGGCCGACGCTACAACTTCACTGTCGACGATCCTCTCGAGAACCTCAGCGAAGAAGCCATGAACGTAATCCTTTATGGATCGAGCGACTACATAGGCATCGGCAGCGACGACGAGAACGGATACCGCGGCGGCTTCCCTGGCATTGCCAACTATATCAACGAGATGGCCACCGACGAGCAACCCGCAGCACTACAAAAATGGGCTGCAAGCTTCATGAATACCGTCCAATGTCCGTCGTGCCACGGCCATCGTCTGAAAGAAGAGTCGCTCTGCTTCCTCATCGACGGCAAGCACATTGGCGAAGTGGCAGCAATGAACCTGACCGAGTTTTACGAGTGGATATCAGGCCTCGAAGACCGTTTGGAGCCATCGCGCCGCGAAATAGCCCACGAAATACTGCGCGAGATAGTCACACGCACCAGTTTCCTCATCAATGTCGGTGTAGGCTACCTGTCGCTCAACCGCAGCTCAAAGTCGCTCAGTGGCGGCGAGAGCCAGCGCATACGTTTAGCCACACAGATTGGAGCCAAGCTGGTCAATGTGCTGTATATCCTCGACGAGCCGTCGATAGGACTGCACCAACGCGACAACAGGCGACTTATCGATGCCCTGAAGGAGCTTCGCGACCTCGGAAACTCTGTAATTGTCGTGGAGCACGACCGAGACATGATTCTCAATGCCGATTATGTTGTCGACATAGGTCCAGGTGCCGGCATCCGCGGAGGAAAGATTGTTGCAGCAGGACCTCAAAAGGAATTCCTGAAAAACAAAACCCTCACGTGCGACTACCTCTCGCGACGACGCGACATAGCCATTCCACAGCGTCGCAGCGTCGAGAAGCGCAAGCACATAATCCTTGAAGGTGCCACCGGCAACAATCTTAAAAACGTCACTCTCGACCTTCCGTTAGGGCTCTTCGTATGCGTTACTGGAGTCAGCGGCAGCGGCAAGTCGTCGCTCATAAACGAGACTTTACACCCCATCCTCAACCAACATTTCTACCGCTCACAAAAACGCCCTCTCCCATACCGTAGCATTAGCGGCATTGAGAACATCGACAAAGTCATCGAGATAGACCAAGCCCCCATCGGACGCACACCACGTTCCAATCCAGCCACCTATGTAGGCATCTTCGACGACATACGACAGCTCTTCGCACAGCTGCCTAGTGCCAAAATACGCGGCTACAAGCCTGGACGCTTCTCGTTCAATGTCAGTGGTGGACGCTGCGACACTTGCAAAGGGGCCGGTGTGCGCACTATCGAGATGAACTTCCTGCCCGACGTATTCATCAACTGCGAGGTGTGCAACGGCAAACGATACAACCGCGAGACTCTGGAAATACGATATAAAGGCAAGTCGATTGCCGATGTGCTGGACATGACTGTCAACGAGGCTGTAGAGTTTTTCGACCCCTACCCAAAGATTGCACGCAAACTACAGGCCATAAAGGACGTAGGACTCGGATACATCACTCTCGGACAAGCATCGACAACACTCAGCGGAGGCGAAGCGCAACGCATAAAGCTGGCTTCTGAGCTGTCAAAACAAGACACAGGCAATACGCTATATATCCTCGACGAACCAACGACAGGACTCCATTTTGAAGACATACGCGTGCTGCTCGATGTACTGCAGAAACTTGTCGACAAAGGCAATACTGTACTCGTTATCGAACATAACATGGACGTCATCAAGGTAGCCGACTGGATTATCGACATCGGACCCGACGGCGGCGTCAAAGGAGGCGAAGTGGTATTCAGCGGCACACCTGAGCAACTGGCACAAAAGAGCGACAACTTCACAGGACAGTACCTAAAAGAGGAACTGGACGCTATGAAAAACAAAAAATAGACAAATGAATGCCGCCATTACGATAATCTATCTGCTTGGCGTACCACTTTTAGTGATGAGGCTGGCAAAACGCTGGACATGGATTGACAAAGTGAGTCCCATGTCGGTGCTCTACATCATAGGGCTTGCAGTAGCCAACCTGGTGCCAAGCGACTGGCCTCTTAACGTCGACATGGACACCAATACCCTTTTCAGCAATATCGCCGTGCCGCTGGCCATCCCGCTGATGCTTATGGGGTGCGACATGAGAGGCTGGCAGGTAAGCAAGGCTTTGAAGGTTTTCGCTACCGGGCTACTGTCGGTGCTTATCGTCTCGATGGCAGGCTATTTCATCTTCCGGACAAACTATCACGACAGCGGAGGATTTGCACAGGTATGCGCTGTAGCTACAGGCATCTATACCGGCGGCATACCAAACATGGGAGCCATCAAGCAGGCCGTAGGGATGCCTGACGAGACATATCTGTACATTACAAGCTACGACCTGATTGTTACTGGATTGTATTTGGTGTTCGTAATTCTGTTTGGCAGAATCGTCTTTCGCAAGTTGCTGCCTGCATCCAGCACAAACTCTGACGACACTGAAAACAATAAAGAGACCGGGAAAATAAAGCCCTTCGACAAAGAACACCGCTCGACAACATTTATAGCTATAGGGCTTACTGTGGCCATAGCGGCAGTGTCGTATGCAGTTTCACTACTGACATCGCGCAACGGCAGTCCGAACATGACTGTTTTGATTCTTCTCCTTACAACTCTGGCCATAGCGGCCTCGTTCCTTCCACGAATGCGCAGCCAGCAACAGTCGTTCGACCTTGGTCTGTACTGCGTCTACGTATTCTGTCTGTCGATAGCCACAGCATGCAATGTGCGCGAGATGGATATTGTCGGCAGCCTGCCGATACTTTACTATCTCGGTTTCATCATCGTAGGATCGCTCATCCTACAGATATTGTTCGCCCGCATCATGAAAATCGACGGTGATTCGGTAATGGTATGCAGCGTAGCCCTTATCAACTCGCCGCCTTTTGTGCCACTCGCTGCAGCACTGCTGGGCAACAAAGGGGTTGTTATACTCGGCATCACAATAGGCCTGCTGGGCTATATGCTTGGCAACTATCTCGGCATCGGAATCTACCACCTGCTTCTGGCGATAGGCTAAACATCCAGCAGCAAAAAAGTCCTATGTATTAAAAGAATCCGGAACCCTACATTCCGGTCTGTTATGGCAATGGTCAATGCGACTGGTCGAACGCCATGACACGCTGCTTTACATCGTCGGGGATTGGAGCACTGGCGGCACGCGAACGGCTGTAGCCCGACATCACCGTGCGGCAAGTGGCGCACGGCTGGTTAGTGTCGGTGTTAATGATTTGTTGTGTCACCTGCAGACTTTTGTTGCCCCAATGCGAAACGGCAGAAGTTACGGCAATATGGTCATGCCAATGTATCTGGGCGTGGAAGTCGACCTCGAAATGGACAATCATTACACAGAAATCGCCCTCATCGGGAGTGACGGGAATACCAGCATCAGCAAAATAATGCGACTTGCCAAGGTCAAAGAATTCCATGATTACTGCATTGTTGACATGTCCCATCATGTCCACATCGTTGAATCGTATCTGTAAGGGAAGTGTATGCATTAGTGAGGGTTTGAGGGTTTAAAGGTTTGAGGGTTT
>CAMOFI010000043.1 GCA_946613135.1 uncultured Bacteroidales bacterium | reverse complement strand
ATTGATTCCTGCAGTGTCGGGATAAAAAAAGCGTGCCAGGTTTGGCACGCTATTATTGTTGTCGGCTTGTTGTCAATCAGCTTTTCGGGGTCTTCCAGTTGAAGAGGATCTGGATTCCTGCCATCTGGTATATCTGCCAATGGCCCCATTTGCCTATGCCGCTGAAGTCGGTGTCCCATTTGGTGTTCAGAGCAAAGTTGGCCGACAGGAAGCTTGCAAGTCTGTAGTCCAGCTTGAGTTCGAAATCGAGGTCGGTCTCGAAGGCGCGGCGTTTGGTCCAGCCGAAGCTTGCCAGGTCGTCGTAGGGGTTGCCTTCTTCGTCGAGGGCAGGGGTGTATTTGGAGTTGGCGAGGTCGTCCCAGCTCATGTTTTTGGGTTTCTTGTAGTCATAGAAGAGCTCCAGGCGAGCGTAGAGGTCCAGTTTTGGCAGGATGTCCTTCTTGAGGTAGAGGGCTTTGATGTAGCTACCGAGGGCGAAGTAGGCGTGTCTGAATGTTGACGGGTCGGCGGCATTGAAGTCATCGTCCTGAATAACACCATAGTTGATGCCTTTGGAGATGAGTGAGTCGTCCATAACGAAGGTTGTTTTTCCGGTAAGGAAGGAGAGCGATACCGACCAGTTGTCTTTCTTGTGCTCGAACGAGAGGGCTGTTGTCAGATAGGCAGGGGCGAAGAATCCTGACACTTTCGTTTGGGTTTGAGCGATGCCGATGCCGTTGTATTCGTAGCCGGCGCCAAACTGGGTTTTGAGGTTGGCTGTGAAGCTGGCTCCCCAATCCTTGTAGGCCTTCCATGAAAGGGCGCTGGTTATGTCGATTTTGTCGTTGCTCTTGCGTCGGGTTTCGAAAAGACCTCCAACGCTGTCGACGGACGAGTTGTCGAGGTCCTGCCATGCATAGCCGTAGGCGAGGTCGACGATATTGTCCCACACGTATTTTGGGTGAGAGAACTTGTAGTTGCCGAAAAATGTTCCGGTGATGTCGATTTGCGAATTACCTGACGACGACCAGTTGTTGAACATGAATTCACTTACTTTGAGAGCGGGAGTGGACGATGTTGTCCAGTTGCCGGCTTTTTGTGGAGCCGGGGTTGCTTCTTCCTGTGCAGATGCCAAAGAGATTGTCATCATTGCAAGGGCCGCTAAGAGAATAGTCTTTTTTGTCATATTGAAGGTGTATTTTGTTAATATGCAAATGTTGACGGTCTGGTTAGAGACCTATTTTTGTCAAAGCGCTATCTATCTCGCCTGCCGTAAATCCGTGAGAGGCCAGGAATGTCATCAGTTTGGTCTTTCGTTTGTGAGGGTCGTCGTCGTTGATGGATTGGGCTTTTCCTTCGGCAAGTTTTTGGAGCGTCTCAAAATAAATCTGTTCGTCGATGTTTTTGAGGGCTTGTTCGATGGTTTTGTTGTCGATTCGTTTGCTGCGGAGTTGGTATGCTATCTTGATTCGCCCCCACTTCTGTAGGCTTATTTTCGAATCGCAGTAGATGCGGCAATAGCGTTCTTCGTTGATGAAGTCGTTATCTACCAGGTGTTCCACTATGCGTTCCGTAAGGTCTTTGTCGGCACCCCAGGTGCGGAGTTTGTCTCTTACGGCCGAGCGGCACTGCTCGTTTGTGGCGCAATATTGCTCTGCTTTTGAGACGTAGGCCTGTTCGGATTCGGTGAATTTGTGGACGTGCGACATATACGTAAATCTTTGGTATGAAAATCTTTAACTATCCTAAAACAAAATAATTCCAACCGCAAAGGTACACAAAAAATTGAATTTAGTCAATAATTGTGAGAAACACACTTTTTTTATAATAAAAATATTTTGCCATTTCGCTGTTTTTGTGTATTTTTGCAAAATATTAATAAAGATAAAACAATATGGGAAAAGGAAGAATACTTTTTGTCAGTCAGGAAATTATGCCTTTTCTGCCTGAGAATGAAAATTCCTATTTGGGCCGCTATTTGCCTGCTTACGTACAGGAAAAAGGGCGAGAGATAAGGGTCTTTATGCCTCGTTTCAGCAACGTCAATGAACGCAAAAACCAGCTTCATGAAGTTATCCGCCTTTCGGGCATGAACCTCATAGTGAATAATGCCGACCACCAACTTATAATCAAAGTCGGATCGATACCGACAGCCCGTATGCAGGTGTATTTTATTGATAATGAAGAATATTTTACTCGTCATAAAGGTTTCTTCGACGATAATGGCACTTTCTGCGTCGACAACGACGAGCGCATGCTCTTTTTCGGACGTGGGACTCTCGAAGCGGTAAGAAAGCTGGCATGGCAGCCGCATTTGATCCATTTCACGGGTTGGTTTTCTTGTATGATACCGTTCTACCTGCGTCGAATAAACAAAGAGAACGCTTTCTTCTCGGGCACTAAGACGGTCTTCACTCTCTCCAACGATTCGTTCAAGGGCGATTTCGGTCCTGACATGGAGCGCAAACTCAAAGCCGACGGAGCTACGGCGAAGGATCTTCGTCTGTTTGAGAACCTGGACTACAAAACCCTCACCAAGGCAGCCATCACGTATGCGCATGGCATTGTGGTGGGTTCGCCCGATGTGGACCCTGAGTTGCTCGCCTTTGCCCGCGAAAACAAGAGGAATATTGTCGAGTACAACCCTGACAAAACAATCTTCTACGAACAAATCAACAAACTCTACGATTCGATAATAGGAAGCAATATCAACAACTAAAGTCTTATGTTGTCAATGAGCAAGAAAAACTGTTTTACTTTTTTGTGTGCTTTTGTCTCTGTTCTTCTCTTTGGAGCCTGTGACGAGAAGGAGACTGCTATAGGGGTCAATCTGCAAGACCCTGCAACGCTGTACGACGGGATAGTGGATACAGCTTACGGCACTGCATATACAGTGTTTGACGATTCACTCCTGACGTCGGGTCAGACGAGTGCTCTGATAGGATGCTATAGCGACCCGTCGTACGGGACTTCCGAGGCGGTACTTTTCACACAGATAACCACTTCAGGCGGAACGGGTGTCGAGTTCGACCAGAACAGCATCATTGACTCGGTGGTGATGTCGCTTGGCATCACAAGGCTTTTCAATAATGGTTCGGATTCGAAAGGGTACAGAAATCTGCATTTCGAAGTGTACCAGACTGCCGAGTCGCTGCAGAAGGATTCGTCGTACTATGCGTTCGACGACATAGCCTTGTCGGGAGTCTGCTTCTACGACGGCATCGTCCGGCTTGAGGAAAACGACAGCATGGTGGTGCGTCTGAAGTTGAATGCCAATATTCTGCCATTTCTGCAGAACAGAAGATACGCTACCGAACAGGACTTTGTCGATGCCATCAAGGGCATCCGCATAAGGCTTGTCAACGACGGAACTCCTCAGATGGCTTTGGTCAACCTTTCGTCGAGTGCCACGGTAATCACGTCGTACTACACATACGTCAACGGTGGAGACTCCATCTCGCGAACCTTCGATTTTGCCATTGGCAGTGCGCCGCATTTCAGCCAGTTCAACAACCACTATACTGGAGCCCTTGCCATTTTCAACGGCAATACCAACGACTCGATCGAGGGTAGCCGTTACCTCTATCTGAACCCGATGGGGGGAACTAACATAAAGGTCAATTTTGACTCGTTCATCAGCACTTTCCACCAGCAGCATCCCTATGCGGTTATCCATCATGCCGAGCTCATCATGCCCGTTGCCGACATAGCTCCTTCTGACAAGCCTGAATTGATTGCTGCGTTCAAGTGCTTCCTCAACGGAGTGGTTGTGAGTGTGCCTGACATGTACGACACTTATACGATGTCGGGTTATGACGGCAAATACGACTCGTCGCGCGGATGCTACAGGCTGCGTCTGACACAGCATTTCCAGAAGATGCTGAAAAGCGGAATGGACCTTGGCACGTTGCTCGTCATCAGTGGCCGTCGCAGCTCGCCGGCGTTTACCGTCATCAACGGAAGCGACAGGGCACAGACATCGAACAATCCAATCCGCATCGAATTTGTATATAGTGAATAACGCTGGTCTTGCCGCAAGTGTGTGGGTTGGATATATTCCATTTCTTACGCGATGCAGCAAACGGGCTTTGAATCCTTTATAGACAAAAAAATGGATATGAAACAGGTATGCATATTGCAGGGTCGAATGATACGACTCGTCGCATTGTCAATGGCCTTGGGCCTTTCTGTAGGGCTGTCAGCTCAGGTAAGATACCAGAAATTCTACGACAACAGCAAACAGACTGCTGTCGAGGGAATGATGACAGACGACAGTGTCCGTACGGGCCAATGGACTTGGTGGCACCGCAATGGGCGAGTCTACCAGCAGGGAACATATAACGGCCGAGGTCAGAAGACTGGCCTGTGGCGTATCTATTACGACAATGGCGATAAGTGTGCCGAAGAGTGTTACGACAATGGCACATCGCGCGAATGGTATGCCGACGGCAAGCTGAAGAGCGAGGTCGCAATAGCCAATGGCAAAAAGAACGGCATGTATAAGTCGTGGTATGCCAACGGCCAGCAGAAAGAGGAGATTCCTTTTGTGGCAGGCATAAAAAGCGGCCCGACAACAGAGTGGCATGAGAATGGGACCAAGAAATTCCAAGGCACGTACAAGGATAATGAGCTCAACGGCCAGGCGACATGGTGGACCGACAAGGGCGGTCTCGATATGAAAGGCAGGCTTGAGAACGGCGAGCAGCAGGGCGAATGGCTATTCTACTGGCGCACCAATGGCAAGCTGGGCATTCGTGGCAACTATGAAAAAGGAGTAGAAACCGGCGAATGGGTCTATTATTACGAGACTGGCGAGAAATGGCGCGAGGGACAGTATGTGAATGGCGATAAGAGTGGCAAGTGGACTACGTGGTATGAATCGGGTCGCAAGCTGCACGAAGGCAATTACGTCAACGGCAAGGAGGAGGGTGTTTGGACAGCATGGTACGAGGATGGACATACGGACTATACCGGAGCCTTCCACAAGGGGTTGAAAGACGGCGAATGGAAAGCCTACTATGACGATGGCCGTCAGCGCTATGTTATGCACTATGCTGCTGACGAGAAAGATGGAGAGGAGGTGCGTTATTTTCCTAACGGAAAGATTGAGTCGCGTGCCAATTACCATAATGGGGTTTGGCATGGTAAATACGAGCGCTATAACAATGCCGGCAAACTTGAGGAGCAAGGATCGTTTGTCAATGGCGAGAAGGAAGGCCGTTGGGTGATGTACGATGCTCAGGGCAAAGTGGCAATGGAAATGACCTTCAAGGCTGGCAAGCCAAAGAGCGACGATGCCAAACCTGTCGGTCATGGCCGTAGCGGAGATTTTTAACCTTACATATGACAGTGCAGAAACTGGAACTACTATTGGCGTCCAAGTCGCCTCGTCGCAGGCAGCTGCTGTCGCAGTTGGGGATAGCTGTGCGAATTGTCGATGTCGACGTGGAGGAGATTGTGCCTCCCAACACACCCGTAGAGCTTATTGCCGCAAATCTGGCCTTGCTGAAGGCCAAAGGCTACAGCAGGCCTCTTGAAGAGGGCCAGGTGCTTGTGACGGCAGACACCATCGTGGTTCATCGTGGCAATGTTCTCGGCAAACCTCACGACTGTGGTGAGGCCATCGCGATGCTTAAGGCACTTTCCGACGATGTGCATATAGTTTATACGGGGGTCTGCCTCAGGAGTGCTCGCCGCCAATCGTTGTTTACCGAACGTACCGATGTAAAATTCTGCCGGCTCGACAACGACACCATAATGCATTATGTTGATCAGGGCACTTGCATGGACAAGGCCGGAGCATATGGTATCCAGGAATGGATAGGTATGGTAGGTGTGGAGGGTATAGAAGGCTGCTACTACAATGTGATGGGTCTGCCGCTGTCGCGGCTATACAGGGAGCTGTCGGCGTGCGAGTGGTAGAGAATACCTATTGCTTTATGCTCATTTTCATGTTCTCGTCCATACTTATAAGCCTTTTGTCGAGCATACGCCGCACTTCTGCTGCTATGTCGTCGTGAGAGACATTGGGCAGCCGCCCGGCGAGTTCGCGGATGGTGAGTTTTTCGTTGCCCAGGGTGTTCATTATGGCGGCAGCAAGGTCGAAGGATGAAGCAATGGTTTCTTTGCGCCGAGCGATGCATACGTCGCAGATATGGCAGTCGTCCGATTCGGTTTCTCCAAAATAGCGTAGCAGCATCTTGCTTCGACATTCGTCGGCCGATGTTGCGTAGGCTATCATGGCTTCACGCCTGGCTGACGAGTTGTCTTTGAGCTGTCTGTAGTTCTTGTCGCTGATGTGAATGTCTTTGATGTCGATTCGTTGCGAACAGAAGATGATTTGAGGTCTAAGTGTCTTGGGTTGGTATATGGCTATTCCTAAACGGTCGAGTTCGGAGAGCATGTTGGCTACATTAGTCTCGTTGAGTCCGCATCGTTTGGCGATAATGCTTTCGCTGATGGGGGTAAGGTCGGTGAAGAGGCCTCCGTACAGTCTAAGCATTGTAGACACCATATCGCCGATTTTGGAGTTTGACAGCTGGAACCGGTAGAGCTCTTCTTTGCCGACAATTATTTGTATTCGCGACATTAGCTCGTTGTGTTCAGGTAGGGCTATAAGCCCTTCGCGTTCAAGGAATTTGGCTGCACAGAAGAAACTGAGATAGTCCAGGCTGTAAGAATTGCAAATCTTGTCTATGTCGAAATCGAAGCGGCTGTTAAGCCCCGAGCCAACGGGAATCTGGTAGTAGTTGCAGATGGCCCGGTAGACATTCTTGATGTATTCGATAGGAGGGAAGGCACGTTCCAGTCCGTGTCGGAGAGCATCCACGTCGCTGTCGTTGTATACGAGTACGGCATAGGCTTTGAGTCCGTCGCGTCCGGCTCTGCCCGCCTCTTGGAAGTATTCTTCGGGCGACTCGGGCAGGTCCATGTGCACAACGAATCGCACGTCGGGTTTGTCGATTCCCATGCCGAAAGCCGTTGTTGCCACCATTACGCCATGCTTTGAAGCGAGCCAGTCTTTCTGCCTCTTGTCTCGTTCTTTCATCGTCAGTCCTGCATGGTAGGCAGCAGCAGGGATGTCGTTGTCGTTGAGCATTCGTGCGTATTCAACGGTACGTCGCCGGTTGCGCACATATACGATGCCGGCGCCTCTGCTGTTGTGTGCTATGCGGAGCAGCAGACTTTGCTTGTCGTCGCTTTTCACTACCGAGTAAGAGAGGTTGGGGCGAGCAAACGAGCTCTGGAACAGCTTGCCGTTGCGGAATTCTAATTTTGCCTCGATGTCTTGTACCACGTCGGGAGTGGCTGTTGCTGTCAGTGCTATGACAGGGGCAGCTGGATGGTATTGGCGGATTCGGGCTATTTCGAGATAAGGAGGTCGGAAATCGTAGCCCCACTGCGAGATGCAGTGGGCTTCGTCGACGGCAATGAGCCTTATGGGCATCTGTCTGAAATGGTCGATGAAGGTGCGGTCTTTAAGTCTTTCGGGCGAGACGTAGAGCAGCTTGATATTGCCAAACACGCTATTGTTGAGTATTGCTGCTGTCTCGCTGCTGTGCATTCCCGACGTGATGGATGCTGCTGTGATATGTTTTTGTCTGAGTTGTGACACCTGGTCTTTCATCAGAGCGATGAGAGGTGACACTACCAGAGCCATTCCGTCCGATGCCAATGCGGGTATTTGGTAGCACAACGACTTGCCGCCGCCAGTCGGGAGCAGTGCCACCGTATCGTTTCCGCCCATTACGGAAGCGATTATCTCCTTCTGTAATGGGCGGAAAGTGGTGTAGTGCCAATATTTATGAAGAATTTCTTCGGGTGTCATTGGCTGGAGGTGAGCACTATTTGATCAATGTCACTGTGCCTTTCTGAGTCATGAGTCGTTCTACGCCTTTGCGGCGGTATTTGGTTATGTAGACGTAGGCACCGGGTTTGCATTCGTGTCCGCGGTAGGTTCCGTCCCAGTAGCCTTCAATATCGTTGGTGTGGAACACCAGTGTGCCGGAGCGGTCGTAGATGAAGAGCTCGTAGTCGCTAAGGTCGTTGGCAGTGAATGGTTTGAAGACTTTGTTGGTCTCGAGGTTTGGTGTGAAGGCGTTGGGGAACCACACTGCGAAGATGCCTACGGGGACGTAGAATGAGGTGTCGTGCGAGCAGCCGAGTTCGTTGCCTGTGGTCAGCGAGATGAGGATGGAGTCCTGACTGAGGTCGGAGAAGGAGAATACGACTGTTCTCAGTGTCGAGGTGTTGCCGTTGCCGAAGTCCCAGAGCGATGTTGTGCCGTATTCCGAGAGGTCGGCGAACTGCACCGACGGGTTTTCGGAGTCGATATAGTCAGGAGTGAGGTTGATGTGCTGTATGGGCCACTGGAAGACGGTGATTTTCTGGCTCAGGGCTGTGGCGCTGCATTCGTTGGTGCCGTGTCCCACCACGCTGTAGACGGTGGTCTGTTCAGGTTTGACGACGATTTCTTCCTTGGTGCTCTGTGCGTTGAGGTATGGGTCTGGCGGATTGGAGGTCCACTCGAAGTAGGCTGCCTTGCCGGCGGTGAGCACTACCGAGTCGCCGGCGCAGATGCGTTCCTTGTTGCAGTGCAGGTCAGGCTTGACGAGGTAGAGTTTTATGCTGTCCCAGGTTTCGCATCCGAAGGTAGTGGTGGCTTTGACGTAGTAGGTGAGGTCCTGGTTTATTGTTGTCTCCAGTTGTGCGTTGTTTTCGATGAATGGAGAGGTGCTGCCGTAGATCTGGTACCAGTCGAAGCGGGTGTTGTCGACGTCGCTGACCACGGTGACATTAGAATGGTCGCCGTTGCAGACTATGGTGTCGCCCTCGACATGGATGTCGGGATATTTCTGCACGTTGATGGTGAAGGTTGTGTCGACATAGCAGTGGGTTTGTTCGGTGATGCCGTCACCGGTGGTGTCGGACATGTAATATTCCTTGTTGCGGGTGATGAGAGTCACGTCGGTGGTGGTGTTGAATTTGAGTCGTGCCGCTGCGGTTGGGGTGACGAAGTCGGTGTCGGCAGTGATCCAGCGGTGGTAGGTGGAGCCTGGAGTTATGTCAGAGATGGTTATCTCGTCGCCTTCGCAGAGGTTGTTGCGCGAGATGTTGACGCGCGGTACGGGAGCCTTGTAGGTGCGGAACTGTACCACTTTTTCGTTCCAGCAGGTGGAGTCGAAGGTGGATGTGCGTATGCGGACACAGTAGTTGCCTGCGTTGTCGAAGGAATGGGAGGCCGAGGGTCCGATGACGCTGTCGACCAGTGTTGCTGCCGACGGGTTGGCGGAGCTGTAGAAGTACCAGCGTGTATTGTTGGTGTCGACGGTTTCGGATTCGTCGGAATGGTAAGGAGTGAAGCTCAGGTCGCGGAGGGTGATGTTGGCATCGCAGCCGAAGACGCTGTCGACGACGAGGGTAGGCTTGGTGTTGCCCACGTTGGTGTAGATTTTCGAGTGGACGGGTTTCTGCGGGTTCATGTAGGTGGTCATCTTGCACATGAAAGTGTTTTCGGCCATGGTGTCGCCGGTAGTGGTGTTGACGAACTGCGATATGGTGGCGTTGAGGACGTCCTCTGTGGCGTTAGGGATGAGCACATATTTGCTTTCGTCGTCCTGTCCTTCGTCGATACGTCCTGTCTTGCTGCGGTACCACGCGTAGCTTACGGCGCCTTTTGGTGCCTCGATTGTTGCCACGGTTTCGGTCTCGCCTGCGGCGCAACCGTTGGCTTTAAGGGTCATGGGCTGGCATTCGCCGGCAAGGTAGCTGCATCCGTAGTGAGCACTGTATGCACAGTCGCCAGTAGAGACCTGGATGCGCACACGTCGATACTGCAGATGGCTAAGGTTGACGATGACCTTGGTCCATGGGAGGTAGACATTGTTGCTGTTGCCTAGCGAGAAAGGTGCCAGGGCGGAAGATGTTAGTGGGCTATGCTGGATGTAGCATAGGGTGTCGCCCATTGCAAGCGACCATACACCTGTTACGGGGTCTTGTTTTTCGACAGTGATGACGAATTCAGGATTGGCTGCGCCGCCATTTTCTGCGTGTAGTGCGTTGTACAACGACATGGCATACCAGATGGTTACAAGAGAGTTCTCTGCAGTAACATTGAATTCGTACCTAAGAGCTTCGGCTTGTGTTCCACCGCAGAAGTTGCCTATGCGTATGGAGGTGTGGTACGAGGTGTCGGGCGGCAGGTAGGGCAGGTTGCCGTTGGTTTCGGGGTCGGAGCCGCTGCCTTTGATGACAAAACGTCTCGTATTGTCGCCCTGTCCGTTGATGTCGGACGATAAAATGCCATAGCATGATGATCCTCCTGATTGGGATGCCAGTCCTGCAGCTTGTACGACGGTGTTGTCGAAGTTCGAACCGATATTGTTGCATTGGCTGATTTGGCTGAGTTTGGTTCCTATGAGTCCCGACCATTGTGAGTTTGCCAGACCGCCTGTGAATGTGAAATTCGACGGGTTTTTCAGGCCTGTGCAGTTGGGGTTCTGGGGATAGGTGTTCTGGGATTGAACGAGGCTTGAGACTGTCAGACAAGCCAGTAATAAAATTAATAAACGCCGTTGTACCATATTGTTTAATTTTAGAATTATTATGATTCGTGTTGATTAAAAATACTATTCCTTTTTTTTTTCACTGCTAAGACTAAAAAAAACTCAATTTTGCTGCGTCAGGAAACGGAAATAAATCATAAAAAATGTTAAAACAAAAGGACTGCATTCATTTGCAGTCCTTTGTATATAGAGTGGGGAAGGAAATTATTTTTCGTTTGATTCTTTTTCCATTTCCTCTTTGAGGTTAGCGAGCACGTCGAGGTCGCCGAGGGTGGTTTTCTCGAGGGTGTCGTTAATCTTCTTGACGGTCTTCTTGGTGGTGCGTTCTTTCTTAGCCTCGCTGTCGTCGTGGGCATCGCCTTCAGCAACATCCTGGTTTACGCGGGTGTGCGACACGATGATTTTCTTGTTCTCTTTCGAGAATTCGATGACTTTGAAATCGAGGGTCTCGCCATTTTTGGCGCGGCTCTTGTCGGCCTTTTCGAGGTGACGCATCGGTGCGAATCCTTCGACGCCGTAGGGCAGTGTGACGGTGGCGCCCTTGTCGTTCATTGAGCTGATGGTGCCTTGGTGGATGCTGCCGACGGTGAAGATGCTTTCGTAGACATCCCAAGGATTTTCTTCAAGCTGTTTGTGTCCGAGGCTGAGTCGACGGTTTTCGGCATCGACTTCGAGGACGACGACATCGATCTTGTCGCCAATCTTGGTGAATTCGGCAGGATGTTTGATTTTCTTGCTCCAGCTGAGGTCGCTGATGTGGATGAGTCCGTCGACGCCTTCTTCGAGTTCGACGAAGATGCCGAAGTTGGTGAAGTTACGCACGGTGGCGGTGTGTTTGCTGCCAACAGGATATTTCTCGGCGATTGCGAGCCACGGGTCGGGCATGAGCTGTTTGATGCCGAGGCTCATCTTGCGCTGTTCGCGGTCGAGGGTGAGGATTACGGCTTCCACTTCGTCTCCCACTTTGAGGAAGTCCTGAGCGCTGCGGAGGTGCTGGCTCCAGCTCATTTCGCTGACGTGGATCAGACCTTCGACACCGGGAACGACTTCGACGAAAGCGCCATAGTCGGCCAGGACGACGACTTTACCTTTGACGTGGTCGCCTTCCTTGAGGTTCGGGTCGAGAGCATCCCACGGGTGAGGAGTGAGCTGCTTGAGACCGAGTGCGATGCGGCGTTTTGCCTCGTCGAAATCGAGGATAACGACATTGATTTTCTCGTCGAGGTGGACAATTTCTTCGGGATGAGAGATGCGTCCCCAGCTGAGGTCGGTGATGTGGATAAGGCCGTCGACACCGCCGAGGTCGATGAATACGCCGTAGGAGGTGATGTTCTTGACAACGCCTTCGAGCACCTGTCCTTTTTCGAGGTGGCTGATGATTTCGGCTTTCTGAGCCTCGATTTCGTCCTCGATAAGGGCCTTGTGGCTAACGACGACATTCTTGTATTCGTGGTTGATTTTTACAACCTTGAATTCCATATTCTTGTCGACAAATACATCGTAGTCGCGGATGGGTTTGACGTCGATCTGCGAGCCAGGCAGGAAGGCCTCGATGTTGTCGAAAACGGTAACGATAAGACCGCCTTTGGTGCGGCTCTTGACGTAGCCGGTGATGATTTCCTGTTTTTCGTAGGCTTCGTTGACGCGCTCCCACGACTTGAGGATGCGTGCTTTCTTGTGGCTGAGCATGAGCTGGCCGTTGGCGTCCTCTTGGCTTTCGACGTAGACTTCGATTTTGTCGCCAGCCTTGAAGTCGGGGTTGTAGCGGAGTTCGGAAGCGGGGATGACACCGTCAGACTTGAATCCGATATTCACCACGGCCTCGCGGTCGTTGATGGATACGATGGTACCTTCGATAACTTCCTGTTCGGTAATCTGGTTGAAGGTTTTTTCGTAGGCAGCGCTCTGCTGTTCGATTTCAGCCTGGTTGTTTTTTTCTGATTTGTTATCGATTGCACCCCAATCGAAATCTTCTAACGGTTTGACATCTTTATAGTTCATAAAGATAAAAAGTTGTTGTTTTGTGGCTCCTGCCAGCCGGTTTGACATAGGTTAAACGGCTGTGTTTTACCGAATTGGCAGGAATTCGGCCGCACAGTCGGAAATGCAAAGATATTAAAAAAGTTGAATTTGTGAGCGATATGATGTTTTTTTTTGCTACTTTTGCAAATTGATGAAGAGACGATTTGTTATTTATATAGTATTCTATTTTATTATTTCACCCCTCGTTGCCCAGCAACTCACATCGCACAAAGCTGCTGCCAATGGTTCGTATGGTTTCTGGCTTTACACTCCAGAGGGATATACAAAAAGCGGAGCGTCGAAGCCATTGATTGTTTTCCTGCATGGGCGCAGTTTGTGTGGTAAGGATCTGAGCCGTGTGCGTCGCTACGGTCCGCTCGATGCGATAGAGCGTGGACTCAGGGTCGACGCCATGGTCCTTGCGCCTCAAAACCCAGGTGGGGCATGGAAGCCGGGCAAGGTCATGGAACTTGTGGAATGGACTGAACGTAACTATAGGGTGGACACCAACAGGATATATGTTGTAGGTATGAGTCTGGGCGGTTATGGAACGATTGATGTGGCGGGCACATACCCCGACAAGGTGGCAGCCGCTGTGGCCTTGTGCGGAGGCGGGACGATAAAGGATATGTGCGGTTTGGCGAATGTGCCGCTGTGGATTATGCATGGCACTGCTGACCGTGCCGTGGGCGTTGACGCATCGCAGCGAGTGGTGGACGCCATCAGGGAGTGTGGCAAGCAAGACCGCTTGATCTGGACCAAGCTGCATGGTATGAACCACGGACAGCTGGCGAGGGTTTTCTATCTGCCAGAGATGTACGGCTGGCTGCTGTCGCACAGGCTGTCAGACAGCAACAGGGCTGTGAATCGAGGCGTGGAGATTACCCCATCGAGGTTGAGAGGTAATATATATCGGGAACTGGAGAAAGACGGACGCGTGAAGATGCTTGTAAACGACGGGGTGTCGGATTCGTTGGTTGCCGCTGTAGGCGACAAGAATAGTGTATCGCCTGAAAAAGACGAGAACGTCGTGCGGGAGAAAAAATACCATACCATTAAAAAAGGCGACACTCTTGGGGGTATCGCCAAACGTTACGGCACATCGGTAAAAACACTATGCCGACTAAACAATATACATATCAATACGAATCTGCGAATCGGCCGCAAATTGAGGGTGAAGTAGGTGCTTTGGGGCAAATCCGGCCTTGCGAAACCGGCCTGTTCATATAGCAGTCTGTTTATGTAAGCAGATATGCTGGAGGGGTTTGTTTGTGCTGTTGTGTCGGATTTTTTGTTGTGTTG
>CAMOFI010000042.1 GCA_946613135.1 uncultured Bacteroidales bacterium | reverse complement strand
ATCTTTCGATACACGCACCTGAAACGTGCGCGTCTACCAATTCCGCCATCCGGGCCGGTAGAACTCCAATCTCTCGGAGCGATTTCTGATGGGTTGCTCTGTTTGTCGTCAGCTCTAACCCTTTTTTGGTGCCCAGGACAAGACTTGAACTTGCACGCCTTAATCGGCACTACCCCCTCAAAGTAGCGTGTCTACCAATTCCACCACCTGGGCTTACTTCCTCTCGAAAGCGGGTGCAAAAATAGCACATTTTTCTTTATTGGCAAAATATTTTTTTCTTTTTTAAGACTACTAAAATGTAAAAGCCTATAAACAAACAGCATACAAAGTAAAAATAAAAAGCGGAAACCTTTTCAAAGGAGTCCGCTTTTTGACATTTCGAGAGTTCTATTTTCGGATTTTGGATTAAAAAAACATCCAACTCGACAAAAACAGTCCAACCATCTGGTTTACCGATTAATCGTCGCCCTCTATCACATTCTCTTCGTCAACATCATAGTCGCCCGGATCGTCTTCGGCAGCAGTGTTACCGCCCATACGCAGCAGGAAGTTAGGCACCTCCGTGCGGCTCGGCGATATGCGGTAGCGGTAGTCGCCCTGGTCGCTCTTCCCGCTGACGTGTCGTTTGTCGGCTGGCAAAGCCTTTATCATATCCACCCACTCTCCTACACTGCTCTGAATCAGCAACTGCTGACTGTTGAACTCGTAGTTGAAATAGTACCAGTGATCCGATGCCACCTGAATATAGAGCACAAGATATACTCCGTTGCCCTTGCGGTGCAGCTGGGCCTTCACTCGAGTGGCAAGATGCAGCTGCTTCTTGCCTATCATCGACAGCGACGCAACGCCGTCATACCGGTAGCCTAACACCGGATCGTATTGCCAGTCTATCCCTTCTATAAGTATTGTACTCTCAAATTCCTTAGGCATCTTGTCGTAAAATCCGGAGCTCACGTAGTTGCTGTATGCCTCTGCCCCTGCCTCGGCGCCCATGTAATACATCATGGCACGGCGAGTTGCCTCGTTGCCTGGCTGCGACGGCGACAATCGCAGGTCGTCGCCAATCAGTTGTGCCATCGTGCCGAGCACCTTCTCGTCTATCGGGAATGTGAAGCCAAGTATGCTCTGCATTTCGAGGTCGCCCTCCTTGCTGCCGCCAAGGGTAGCCATACCATAGCTGAACAGGTTCACATAGTTCTGCTTGACATTGAAGTTTATCGGTCCCTCTGCAGTCATTTCGCAGGTCTCCGTGTTCAGCGTCAAATATTTGTCAACAACATTATCGGGATCCTGTATCTTCTCGGCCGTGGCTATCATGTATTGGTGCTTGTCGTTGTCATAGGTCACATATCCGTATGCCCCCATAAGCTCGTTGTCTGCTGCACGCTCCTGAGTCAAGAACGCCGCATAGGGCTTCATGTCGAGCTTGTTGAACAACATCGAGGCAGTGATTCGATTGCCCTTCCAATCTGTCGGTATCTCCGGCACCGAAACCAGAATCTGTTTCGGATCCAGATAGCTCGAGTAGGCAAGCAATCCCAGCTCGGCATTGGTGGCGCATTTATGCAGCAGACGCACGCCTCCGTCAAAGAAGTAGTGCTCCTTGTCGGCCTCCACGCGCACGTCGCCGGCAAAACCAAACGCACTGTTGAGCGTGAAATCGACACTGTCGGGTATGAATCCGTTTCCGACACTGACTCCACGATTGTCGGGCGCTATACTGCTCAGATATATCCGCTGCTTCTTGTTGTCGACGTCAACATAGTCTATGTAGCCTTTTCCGCTGTACTTGCGGGCTCCCTCGAGCAGCACATCGGCATCATATATCAAATGGTAGCGGTTCTCGCGGCTTGCCAGTATCTGCGAGTGCTTCATCAAGTCGATAGTCCCGCCCTGGCGGATGTGCAGCGTGTCGCCGCCAGGTGCTATGACAGCATCGGCACTGTGTACCGTGAAGACCTGACGGCACGTAAGCTGGCCGGCATTATATAAGTATGTCGAACGCACAGCGTGAAAATTCAGACTGTCTTTGGTCGGATTGGTCGAAACGAACAATGCTCCCGGCTGTTCCTTGTGGGCAAAACGCTCGCGCAAGGTCAGACCTTCCAAACCTTGACTGCTTTCGCTCTTGCTGTTGATCAGGTCCAACTCTTTCTTGTCCATCTCCCACGAAAACTTGTCGACGTAAGCCGCATACTGCAACAGCGGCAGCTGGGTACGGCCTATCTCGGCATTGGCGACAAAGTCGGCACGACGCTTCGTGTAGTCCACGTGCGATTTCATATCTGTCGCATAGAACGCTATATTGTTGTAGACCTCTGATCGGAGAGTGAATGCCGTGACGTTGCTGTACATATCTTTGGGTTGCAACGCAAAACGCACCGACTCCAACGTCCCCTCCTTGATGGTTATAGCTCCCGAAGCGTAGGCACCCTCTGGCTTCAGCACAGTGTGGCCGGCCAACAGGGCATCGTTATGGTACATCTTGAACTGGGGACCGTTCTGCAGCTGCGACACGCGCATCGAGTCGGAATAGGGATACCAACGCTGCATGGCACGGCTGTTGCGAATGTCCGGGAAAGCACCTTGCTCCTTGACATAGAACGTGTCGCTCACCGACACCATCGAATCGGGCATGAAATAGATGGTCTTCGACTGTATCACCGCGGTCAGATAATCCACCTCGCCTTGTGCCCTGAAACCTCGGTAACTGAGGTCTATCTTGTTGGTGAACTTGCCCTTGCCGCCATAGGCCGGATAGCCGCCGCGTGGCGTTTTACGCACAAATCCCAACGAATAGTCGGGCTGGACCTTCAGCGGCTCCTCTATGTCGGGAAATATTCCTGCCGACGTCAGCACTCCATTGAAACTCAAACTATCGGTAACAAAATTGACCATATTCTTCACCACAAACGGACGTATCGTGTAGTAGAACTTGTCGCGCACATAAGCCCCATTATGGATGTCCTTGCGGTCGTAGTACACATAACTGTCTTTCTGGCTGGTGAATATAGGATACTGTTCCGTAACCTTCTTCAGGCCGCTGTGGTTGTCGCTCTGGTCAATCTGCAAGTGACCCGTAAGGTTGTGCAGAGGCGTGTACACCACATGCTCCTCCTGCGGATTGTTGAATTTCGTCACGTAGAATATCATCGAGTCCACTTGAGGCAAGTCGACCTTGAAGGCGTCATACAAAAACGTGGCTCCCGTAGCATAAAAGACGAAACGTCCCGCATTGATGCGCCCGTTAAAGTCTATATCCCTGTTTTTGCGCACCGTGAGCTCGCCCTGGTTAGGATATATGACCACCTGCTGGCTGTCGCTGAGCACAAACTTCTCCACTCCATGCACATACAACGACTTGCTGGCAAGGTCCATCTCCGCATTGGTGTTCTTCGACGACGACTGCAGTATCAGCGCGTCATAGTCGTAATCCTTGCTCTTCGCGCTGGCCTTGGCATAGTCCACCAGCTTGTCGTTGACGTACACCTTGCCCTGCGCCTCGTTGTACGACACCAGACCGGACTTCGCCAGCGTGTGTATCATCGATTTCGCCTGCATGATGTCCATTTTGATGGCTCTCGCAAACTCGTCCATAAAGAAATCGTATGTCATATCGCGCATCTGCATATATCTATACACACGTATCACAGGGCTCACAGGGTCTATGCCCTGTATCTCTCTAAACTTCTGCTCCGAATAATAGCTGTTCGACTCAAAGGTCGAAAAACTCTGGTCGCCCGACGCTCCAAGCATTGCAAAATCAAGCTTGTCCTCCGCCATCTTCCAGGTGATGGACTCGCAGTACATGTCCAGATTGTGGTAACTGTTCGAATAAGGACTGTAATAATTGCGCTTCGAATCGTTGATGAGGTTCACCTGCTTCTCGCCGGCCAGATAGCGCACCGTGATGCCGTTGTTGCTTATCGAGTCTCCATCTATGTATATCTTCACCGCCGCGTTCTCCGACACAATGCGGTTGCTCGTGATCGTGAACTTCACCGAATTCACCGTAATGAACGGCTGCCCCTCGCGATAGAATATCAACGTCGCCGGATTCTTCGTGTCCGACGTGATGAATTTCGACCCATTCATCATAAAACTGCCACGGTAGTCGACGCCAGGCAATACATCCTTCATCATGAAGTCCTTCTGATAGCTGCGGAATTTGGGGAAACTATACTTCTCCGGCTCCAACTTGGCACTCAGTGCCTCTTCCACACGCCCATATATAGGCTGGCTGAAATAGTTCGTGTTCGTGAACTGAACCGAATCGGCCGTGAACTTCGGAAACTTCGTCACAGCCTCATACTTCGACAGATTGGCCCAGCACGCCGTAGTCGGTATACCCGTACGGTCCCAGTTCAGACGGCCTCCAACGCCTTTCCACAAGTTGTCGAAATAATAGTATTCTCCCTTGGTGCCGTATATCGTACCGTTGTCCTTGTCCGAACTGTAGTACAATTCAATGGGGCTGTCTACAACGATTTTGATCTCGCCCCCTTCTATCAGCAAACGGTACCTGCACCCGCTCTGCATCTGCCATGTGCACGACCGCGAGGCATGGAGCGTTCGACTGCTTGCCAACCCGTCACTAAATTCTATAAAATCGGTAAAGTCCTTGACCTTCTTGTTCCTGCTCTGGATAAACTCTATACAACTAAGCCACTGGCCGAAATTCTCGC
This sequence comes from uncultured Bacteroidales bacterium, assembly GCA_946613135.1. Lineage (GTDB taxonomy): Bacteria > Bacteroidota > Bacteroidia > Bacteroidales > P3 > Colimorpha. The sequence continues at coordinate 9,296 of CAMOFI010000042.1, read as the reverse complement.
CACTGCTCTCCGATTTCATCTTGTTCACCGTCGATATGAAATTACTCACATCGGGCAACTGCCTGACCTTAAGCTTCAACACGACATTGCTGATAGCCGTCAACCGCGACTGCTCATCCCTGCTCATCGTCTTGTAGGTAGACTCGAATGCATTGATCAACTTCGAGTTCTCCGACTTCTTGTCCTTGTCGCTCGTCGCCTGGTTCAGGTACTCGAGCATTTCCATAGGCAACCCCTCGGGAGTGAACTCGGTAATACGTCCTTTCTGCGCATGCACGTTGCCAAACAACATGACAGCTACTGCCAAAATAATCAAACTTCTATATTTCATTCGGTTCCGATATTTTTTCCTGAATATTCTTTTTATCCCCATCTTAACGCCAAATTTCTTGAAAAAGTATTAATCGATAAATTTTACTATTTTTGCAGTCCTAAACCAGACAGTTCCATCATGCAACTATTCTATACACTCGACTTAGAATCAGACCTCTGCACCCTTAACGAAGAGGAATCGAAACACTGCATCCGCGTACTGCGCATGTCAAACGGCAGCACCATCCACGTAACAAACGGCAAAGGAACTCTCTGCCAATGCACAATCATCGACGACAATCCCAAGCACTGCACTGCCAGGATTGTCGAACGGCATGACAATTTCGAGCAACACAATTTCTACCTCCACATCGCATTGGCTCCAACCAAAAACAACGCCCGCATCGAATGGTTCCTCGAAAAAGCCGTCGAAATGGGCATCGACGAAATCACACCCATCGTCTGCGACCACTCCGAACGGTGCATCCTGAAACGCGAACGCCTCGAAAAAATAGCCATAAGCGCCATGAAGCAGTCGCTCAAAGCATACCTCCCCGTCATCAACGACCCTACGCCCGTATGCAAAGTCATCGGCAACGCCTTCTCAGGGCAACGCTTCATCGCCTACTGCGACGGCGACCGACGCACCCCCCTCCACGACGCCTACCGGGCCGGCAACAACGCACTCATCCTTATCGGACCTGAGGGCGACTTCAGCAACAACGAGATACAACAGGCCCTCCAATCAGGATTCGCGCCCGTAACGCTCGGCAACTACCGCCTCCGCACCGAAACGGCAGCCCTCGCTGCGACAGCATTCTTCAACCTCGTAAACTAATGGCTTTTCTACACCCAAAAAGAAACACGCCCGCCATGAAACGCACAATCCTTCTCTTCTGCCTCATCACGGCATCAATCCTTCAGATTTCCGTTGCCCAAAACCGCACACAAATCGCACTGCTCAAATACGGCGGAGGCGGCGACTGGTACGCCAACCCGACATCACTCACCAACCTCATAGCCTTCTGCAACGCCGACGCTCACATGAACCTCGACCCCGCCTATGCAACAGTAGATGTCGGCTCCAGCGAAATCTTCAACTATCCTTTCCTGCATCTCACAGGCCACGGCAACGTCGTCTTCTCCAACCAAGAAGCTCAGAACCTGCGCAACTACCTCATCGCCGGAGGCTTCCTGCATATCGACGACAACTACGGCCTGCGCGACTTCATCGTGCCTCAAATGAAAAAAGTATTCCCCGAACTCGAATTCGTCGAACTGCCCTTCTCTCACCCCATCTACCACCAGAGACACGACTTCCCCAACGGACTCCCCAAAATCCACGAACACGACAACAAGCCTCCCAAAGGTTACGGCCTTATCTTCGAAGGACGCCTCGTATGCTTCTTCTCATGGGAATGCGACCTCGGCGACGGATGGGAAGACCAGGATGTCCACAACGACAGCCAGGAAACACGCCTCAAAGCCCTCAAAATGGGCGAAAACATAATCTCCTACGCCTTCTCCAACTGATTCCATCTGCTCAATTATCAATTAATTTCATTTTGCAATTCCCACTTTTTAATTTTATTTAGTATCTTTGCCTTTTTGAAGTGAATAAATAAATATATATAAGATAATGGAAGACAACAAATTGTTCAGCGAATTCCCACCCGTTTCCACCGAAAAATGGGAAGAAGTAATCAACAAAGACCTCAAAGGGGCCGACTACGAAAAAAAACTGGTCTGGAAAACCATCGAAGGTTTCAAGGTAAAACCTTACTACCGCGCCGAAGACCTTGACAATATCGAGTACCTCAACTCCAACCCCGACCAGTTCCCCTTCACTCGCGGCAAACACGCCGACAACAACGTATGGGATATCCGTCAGGACATCAAAGAAAAAGACCCCGTCAAGGCTAACGCCTTCGCACTCGACGCCGTGAAACGTGGCGCCACAGCCATCGGATTCTGCGCCAAAGGCATCGAAAACGAAGACCAAATGGCAGCCCTCCTCAAGGACATCTACCTCACCGCTGTCACAATCCACTTCAACTGCTGCAACACCAAGTTCATCGAAACTCTCCGCCTCTTCGTGGCCGTGGCTCGCAAAAACGGCTTCGACACCACGCAAATCAAAGGCTCCGTCAACTTCGACATCTTCAGCTATGCCCTCAAGCACGGCAAGTTCTGGGGCGGCGAAGAAGCCGACTTCAACGAAGCCGTCGAACTCATCAACTTCGCCAAAGAAAATCTCCCCGCATTCCGCGTCCTCACCATCGGCGGCAGCCTGTTCAACAACGCTGGCTCCAACATCGTCCAGGAACTCGGATTCTCGCTCGCTGCAGCCAACGAACTCATGGCTAAGCTCACCGACAAAGGCGTCGACGCCGCTACCGTCGCAAACAACATAGTCTTCAATTTCGCCATCGGAGGCAACTATTTCATGGAAATAGCCAAAATCCGCGCCGCACGCATGCTCTGGAGCAAAATCGTGGAACAATACAAGCCCTCGTGCGAATGCGCCTGCAAGGCCTACATCAACTCCACCTCGTCGACCTGGAACAAGTCCATTTTCGACCCCTACGTCAACATGCTCCGCACCACCACCGAAACCATGAGCGCCGCCATCGCCGGTGCCGACTCCATCTCGGTAATGCCCTTCGACACCACCTTCAAAGAAGCCGACGACTTCAGCTACCGCATCGCCCGCAACCAACAGCTCCTCCTCAAAGAGGAATCCTACCTCGACAAAATCGTCGACCCCGCAGCAGGCAGCTACTATATCGAGAACCTCACCGACTCCATCTCACAATACGCTTGGCAAAACTTCTTAGCCATCGAAGATAAGGGCGGTTTCACCAAAGCAATCCGCGAAGGCTTCGTCCAGGACGAAATTGCAAAAACAGCACAACAGCGCGACATGGATATCGCCACACGCCGCACCACCATCATCGGCACCAACCAATACCCCAACCTCACCGAGAGCATGAACGCCAAAATAGAGAAACACCACTGCTGCTGCAACTGCGACCATGCCGACGAAATCAAAATCCTGCAGCCCTATCGCGGAGCCGAAGCTTTCGAACACCTGCGCCTCGCTACAGAACAGTCGGGAAAACGCCCCAAAGTGTTCCTCCTGACCTACGGCAACCTCGCCATGCGACGCGCTCGCTCAGGCTTCGCCACCAACTTCTTCGGCGTAGCAGGCTACGAAATCGTCGACAACAACGGCTTCGCCTCTGCCGACGAAGGAGTCAAGGCAGCCCTCGACCAAAAGGCCGACATCGTCGTGCTCTGCTCCTCTGACGAAGAATACGCCGAAATCACCGAAACAGCTTGCAACCTCCTCAAAGGCAAAGTCAAGGCTATCGTCCTCGCAGGCTACCCAAAAGATATGGTCGACACCTACAAGGGCTACGGAATCGACGAATTCATCCACGTCAAAACCAACGTCCTCGAATCCCTTACCGCTTTCCAAAAGCTCATGGGTATAATGTAAACAATGCTCTCATACCCCTTAATAGACCGCTACATATTAGGAAAATACATTAAGACATTTCTACTCTGGCTGGTACTTATCATCGTAATCGTCATAACCTTCGACGTCTCCGAAAAACTTGACGACTTCCTCAAAAACCAAGCACCAGTCAGAGAGATTGTTTTTCAGTACTACCTCAATTTCATACCCGACTTCTTCAACATCTACGGGCCTCTCTTTGTATTCATCTCCACCCTCTTCTTCACCTCCAAGATGGCCGGCAACACCGAAATCATCGCCATACTCGGCAGCGGCATCAGCTACAAACGCATGCTACGGCCCTACCTGCACGGCTCCATCATCCTCGCTCTCGGCATCCTCGTCATCGGCAACTTCGTCATCCCTCGCAGCAACATCCAACTGAAAGATTTCGAAAGCAAATATATCCACACGCACACTCGAAGCTACTACAGCGACATCCACTTCCAAACATCGCGAGGCGTACAGGTCTCGACTTTCAGCTACGACATCAAAGAACAAAGCGCCATAATCTTCCGACAAGACACCTACGACCGCAACGGAAAACTGACCGACCGCATCTCGGCAAACAAAATCACCTACGACACACTCTCAGGCAAATGGAAAGCCCAAGGCCTGCAACACCGCACCTTCGACGGCAACAACGAAACCTTCACAAAAGCCAACAACGCCATCCTTGGGCTCAACCTCGTCCCCGACGACTTCAACCAAGCCTCCAAACAGATCAGCACCATGACAAGCCCCGAACTTTACCAGCACATCCAACACGAAAAAATCCGTGGCTCGGGCGCCGTCACCGCTGCCAAACTCGAATTCTACCAACGACTCCTCAACCCGCTGGCCTTCATCGTCATGACCTTCATCGGCGTCGCCATCTCCTCGCGCAAATCTCGCGGCGGAATCGGCGTACACCTCGCCATTGGCATCTCACTGGCTTTCGGATTCATAGTTTTCATGCGCATCTGTTCCGTCTTCGCCATCAACGGCAACTTCCCTCCTTTCCTCGCCGTGCTTACACCACAACTATCCTTCGGCATTGCCGCACTCATCCTAATCAAAAAAGCCCCTAAATAGCCCTCATACCTCACTTCGTCCACACCCAATGCACACCCATCTACCCCTTTAACCTTTAAACCCTATAACCCCTAATAATGACCATCCAAGAAATCGAACAACAAATCATTGACGAATTCGCCAACTTCGACGAATGGCTCGACAAATACAGCTACCTCATCGAACTCGGCAAAGACTGCCCCGCAATCGACGAAAAAGACAAAACCGAAAGCAACCTCATCAAAGGATGCCAAAGCCGCGTGTGGCTCAGCTGCCGACACGGCGACGACGGACTCCTCTATTTCGCTGCCGACAGCGACGCAGTGATAACAAAAGGCATCATCTCCCTGCTCATACGCACCTTCAACGGACAAAGCCCTAAGGACATCCTCGACGCCGACCTCAGCTTCATCGACGTCATCGGACTGAAAGAGCACCTCTCTCCAACACGCTCCAACGGACTCACCTCCATGCTCAAGCAAATCAAAATGTACGCACTGGCATACTCCATCAAACAATAATGCCTCGTCCTATCTGTCGTCGCGGCGGATTTGCAACAATGTCGCGGCGGATTTGCAATCCGACGCACTTTAATATAAGGATTTACAATCCGCAAAAAAAGAAACTATGACCCCCACCAAAGAAACACTCAACGCAGCCATAATCAACTGCCTCAAAAACATCTACGACCCTGAGATCCCTGTCAACATCTACGACCTCGGACTCATATACAACATCGACATTGACGACCAGTTCAATGTCAATATCCTCATGACCATGACAGCACCCGACTGCCCGGAGGCTGAATACATGTTCCGCGAAGTCAAAGACATGGTATCATATATCGAAGGCATCAAAAGCGTCAACGTCGAACTCACCTTCGACCCGCCTTGGTCGTTCGACAGCCTCAGCGAGGCAACCAAAGCCGAACTCGGATTCCTATAGACAAGAACGGAAAAATCCAACTTTAACCGGATGCCGCGTTTGGAATAGCCGGAACGGACTCTGTAGTTAAAGCCAACGTTATTGACAAAGTCATTATTAAAGTCAAGGTTATAAAAGCCATGCGATTACGCCACAAGCAACAAGCCTTCATCGATTCCGTCTCCACAGGCGGAAGCCCTTCCGCCATGTTCTGGCGACGCTTCAGGCACAACCCCATGGCCATCGTCAGCCTCGTTGTCATTGGCCTCTTCGCTCTCATCGCACTCCTTGGCTACCTCATCACTCCCGACCACACACCCTACTGCAACCAGCAGTACCTCGAACTGGCCTCGATGAAGCCCCTCAGCAAAGTCACCTTTGTCTACGTCAACACACCATCGTCCGACACAGCCAGTACAACCGACAGAACCCACAAGCCACTCAAAACACTCCTCCACGGACGCCCACTCGACGCCACCGCCTTTCCGGTCTACGCCCTCGACACCATAGCCGACACACTCCTCGCCGAAACCTACACCGGCTCACAGCCCAACGACGGCGAGATAATGAAAATACCGCTCAACGAAGTACAGAAAATCAGACAGCGCACTTTCATTTTCGGCACAGACACCTATGGCCGCGACGTACTCAGCCAGGTCATGATAGGCAGCCGCGTCAGCCTCTCCATAGGTTTCGTCGCCGTCGCCATCGCACTCCTCATCGGCATCCTGCTCGGAGCCTTGGCAGCCTACTACGGCGGATGGGTCGACAACCTTATCATGTGGCTCATCAACGTCGTATGGTCTATCCCTACTGTACTGCTCGTCATCGCCATCACCTTCGCCCTCGGCAAAGGTTTCTGGCAGGTGTTCATTGCCGTAGGCCTTACCATGTGGGTCGACGTGGCTCGCGTGGTACGCGGACAGGTGCTCTCCATCAAACAGAAAGAATACGTCGAAGCCGCTCGCGCCCTCGGCTACCGCACTCCTCGCATCATCTTCCGCCACATCCTCCCCAACATACTCGGCCCCGTCATCGTCATTACAGCCTCCAACTTCGCCAGCGCCATTTTGCTCGAAGCAGGCCTCAGTTTCCTCGGAATCGGCGTCCAGCCTCCCATGCCCTCATGGGGTTCGATGGTCAAGGAAAACTATGGGCAGATACTTCTCGACAGCGCCTACCTGGCTTTCATCCCTGGCATAGCCATCATGATTATAGTTCTCGCTTTCATGCTTTTGGGCAACGGCATCCGCGACGCCCTCGACATAAAGAACTAACCCAGCATCCCAATCAACTCATATCCAAAAGAAAAAAAAACTTAAATTTTTATAACAAATTGAAAAAAAGATGTACTTTTGCATTTGATTTCTATGTTGAAATAACAACCTTTGAACGATTATAAATTAATTATTAACCAATTAAAACTAATTTTCAAAATGAAGAATGTATTTAAAATGATGGGCATCGCTCTCGTAGCCTGCTCAATGCTCGTCGCCTGCAACGAAGATGGTGCCGAAACTTTCACCATCAAAGTAAAAGCCAATCCTAGCGAAGCCGGTACCGTTACCGGTGGTGGCAAATACGAAAACGGCGCTACCGCTACCCTCGAAGCCACTGCTAACGCTGGCTACACTTTTGTAAACTGGGACAATGGCAGCACCAACAATCCCCTTCTCGTCACCGTTACCGCTGACGCTGAATACACTGCCAACTTCGCTGAGCAAAGTGGTGTAAAGTTTACTTTCGGTGACCTCACCTGGAATGCCGAATACATCAACGCACAGACCAACGGCTCGGCTTATTTGATTGCTGCTGCCCAGACCGATGCAAGCAGCTATCCTTTCGCCACCCTTAAAGTCGGTGCCGCTCCTGCAGTAGGAACCGTCAACGGTGACGCTACTATCAACGCTGCCGCCGGACAGGCTTCCATTGGCAACACCTATCTGCAATACTACAGCAGCCAGGACAGAGGCGTTTCGCTCGGAGAGAACTCCTGCGGTGACTGGTGGGCTCAGGACCTCGTTGTCAATGTTTCCGCTTTCGACGCCGACGCTATGAGTGTCAGCCTCGTAGCCAACGCTACTATGTGGGATGTTGCCGGTATCGTTTATGACGGCGTCACCAGCAACGATGGCCTCGCCAAGAAATCTCTCACTATGACCGCCAGCGGCGTTGCCCTCACCAGCGTAAAAGGCAACTTATCCAAAAACATCACCGCTAAATTCGCAAGAAAATAATCTTCTTAACAGGTAACAGAAAATGAAAAAGACTTTTAGATTACTGGCTATTGCAGCCGTATCAATGATGGTCGCCGTTGCTTGCAACAACGCTCCCGAGGAGAACACCGATACTATCCCTGTCGACACCACTCCTATCGACACCCTGGTTGAGGACACCACTCCCGTAATCGACACCCCCGCTGTCGAAGAGCCCAAGACCACTGTAAAGACAACCAAAAAGCCTGCCAAGAAACAGGAACCCGTTAAGACCACCAGTGCAAAAGAGCAAAACCTTGACAACACTGGCAACCAGAGCGGCTCGCTTAGCGCTACCAACAAGAACACCAAGAAGAGCAACAACGGTACCAACGCTGCCAGCCAGAACCTCAACAACTCCGGCAACACTGGCGCAGGTTCACTCTCTCTGAAGAAAAACTAAACAGTTCTTCTCTAACAACAAAAGAGCTCGGAAATCATTCCGGGCTCTTTTTAATTACAACTAAAGAAATGAAAACATACAGAATACTCACCATAGCCCTCCTTTTGCTGACACTCGCCAGCTGCAACAACGACAAGAGACAAGTGCTCCAGGCTGCGCAAGGCTACCTCGACGCCACAGGCAACTATCGCATCGACGAGGCATACCAATATGCCTCCAAAGAAACCAGGGAAACAACACTTCCCTACATCACCAACATCATACTGCCGGCCACCGACTCCGCATTCCTCGCCAACAACGTACCTGCCAGCATCGAAATAGACAGCCTGCTGATCAACAGCGACACAGCTTGGGTGGCCTACACCAAGACAACCCCCATCAAAACATTGAGCAACATCATCTGCCTTATAAAAGAAGACAACCGATGGGTGGTCGATGTCCCCCTTGCCATCCCCTCGTCAATCCAAATGGCACCCAATGGCGCAACACAAGTCACCTACGGCTCCGACTCCAACACAACAACGATGCTTCCGCTGAGCAAAGCCAACCAATAGCCCGTTGCCCATTGCGGCGGATTTGCAACCCGTTGCGGCGGATTTGCAATCCGACGCACCTTAATATAAGGATTTGCAATCCGCAAAAATCGTTGCGGCAGATTTGCAATCCGTTGCGGCGGATTTGCAATCCGACGCACCTTAATATAAGGATTTGCAATCCGCAAACACTAAAAAAATGACAACCCCTTATAGCACATTAACAAAGACACTATACTTTGTAACGTTAACCGTTGTCGACTGGATAGACGTATTCACACGCCCAATCTACAACC
>CAMOFI010000041.1 GCA_946613135.1 uncultured Bacteroidales bacterium | reverse complement strand
AGGGTTGGAAGGTTTAAGGGTTGGAAGGTTTAGGGGTTTGAAGGTTTGAGGGGTGGTTAATAGAATTATAAAAAGGCAAATGACTATCAGGCATAAAACAATATTCATCATCGCTGTTCTGGCATCTTTGACGATGTTCAACTCTTGCATCAAGGAGCAGCAATACCTTGTGGACGGCTCGGCAAGGCTGTATTTTTCAGAAGACACAGTCATGTTCGACACGGTGTTTGCCACCATGGCCACCGTCACACGACAGGTGAAAGTGTACAACCACTATGACGAACCGTTAATGATTGATGCCGTTACGATAGAGAGCGGCAGCACTTCGAGATTCCGCATCAACGTGGACGGCGACACGTCGTTCGTGGCTCGAGATGTCGAAATCGGGGCTCACGACAGTATATACATTTTCGTACAGGCCAACATCAACCCAAACGACAAGACCTCGCCCTACCTTGTCGAGGACAGAATAGTGTTCTCTTTCAACAAAAAACAGCAGAAGCTGCCTCTAATGGCTTACGGGCGCAACGCCGTCTACCATCTGCCGACCTATACACACCAGATCTACCAACTGTACATCAACAGCCGAGGACAGACCGACACAATGTGGATCCCGTTCTCTATCATCGACTGCGCCAATTGGGACCACACACGACCACATGTGATATATGGCTACGCGGTAGTCAACAGCAACGAAACACTGCACTTGACAGCGGGCGACGAGCTTTACTTCGGAGACAAGGCCTGCCTTTGGGTATACGATAGCGCCACCCTCGACACCAGAGGAAGCATTGATCGCCCTGTAGTATTCAGTTCGATACGCCACGACGGGCACTACGACAGCCTGCCAGGCCAGTGGAACTACATCTGGCTGTCGGCAGGCAGCAAAGACAACCACATAGAGTGGGCCAGAATAGAAAACGGAACCTACGGGATAGTGGTGGACACGAACATTAACGCCAACCCGACACTCGAAATCAGCAACAGTGTGATACAGAACCACTCGATGGCTGGCATTGTGGGACAGGGAGCCTGGATTGTGGGCGACAACCTGCTGGTGGCCGACTGCGGACAGACGTTGGTAAGCCTGCAATATGGCGGCCGCTACCGTTTCGCCAACTCTACTTTTGCAAACTACTGGCGCTATGGGAGCCGCAAAACACCTTCGCTAATCCTAAACAACTACTACCAATACGACGAGGCAACAGTGTTCCCGCGTCCATTGCAGCAGGCAGACTTCATGAACTGTATTGTGTATGGCAACTATGGCGGCAACAACAATACCGGCGAGATACTGTTTGACCGGATGGATGGATGTACTTTCAACGTGCAGTTCAGCCATTGCCTGTTGCGCACAACGCTGGTGGACAGCACTGCCGGCAACAACATCGTGAACCGCGACCCGTTGTTTGGCGACGCAAGAAACCACGACTTCACCCCCTCCGACAAATCGCCAGCGATAGGAGCGGGCAACCCGTCGTATCTTGGCTCGGACATAGACCTGGCGGGCAAGCCTCGCAACAACCCTCCGACAATAGGGGCTCTGGAGCCAAAATGAGAACAAGAACAAAATAAGAATCACCATGGTCTTTGCAGCAGACAATAAAACGGCAAAGAATGCGTTATTCAATTCCATCATTATTTGAAAAGGATCATGTACAACTATATAAAAGGAAAAATCGACGAGGCAAACCCTGCATATGCAGTAATAGACTGCAACGGGGTGGGCTACCTGCTCGAAACGACGCTGAACACCTACAGCGCCATAAAAGACCTGGACGAAGTGAAGCTGCTGGTGCACGAAGTGATACGCGAAGACGCACACCTGCTGATAGGTTTCTTTACGGCAGCCGAGCGCGACATGTTCAGGCTGCTGATTTCGGTAAACGGCGTCGGTGCTGCCACGGCTCGCATCATGCTATCGTCGCTGACAGTTGAGGAGCTGACCCGCGCCATAGTGGACCAGGACGTAAAAAGGGTGCAGAAGGTGAAAGGCATCGGGGCCAAGACAGCACAGCGCATACTGCTCGAGCTGCGCGACAAGGTGGATCCTTTTGCGACAGCATCGCTCACTGATGGCGTTGGCGCAGCAAAGAGCAATAAAAACAGCGAAGAGGCGTTATCGGCACTGGTTATGCTCGGTTTTGCGAAGGCTGCTTCGGAGAAGGTGGTGGCTAAAATGGCAGAAAGTGCTCCCGAAGCCTCTGTCGAAGAACTTATCAAACTGGCATTGGCCCACGGAATTTAAAGAATTTAGAATACGATAACGTGCTGTTCACTCACACAAACTTCTATACGACTATTGGAACCAGTAAAATCGACATCTTATACTAAAGCAAGCAGCTACAAGACAATGTGGCTACTGCTGTTGGTTTTGCTGTTGCCAGCCGGACGGATGGCCGCACAAGACGTGCCGTCGCAAAACACTGAACCGCCCGACAGCACGATGCACTTTCCGTTGCCGACAAGCGACAACAGTCCCAAAAGCCCTCTGTATCTCGACAACCCGTCGAACATGACCACGACGGTAGAATACGACCCCGAAAACCATAGCTATGTGAAGATTACGCGTGTCGGCTCGATAGTGATCAGCCGGCAGTATATGACATTCGACGAATATCAGGACTATGAACTGCAAAACCTGATGAACGACTTTTGGGGCGAGAAACTGAAAGAGAACAACAGCACTGGCAGCGAGGGCGGACTGCTCAACAAAATACCTGGATTCAGCGAGATCAGTCGCAAACTGGACAAGCTGATGGAAACACCGGAAATAAAAATCACACCAAGCGGCAGCGTAGACCTGACGCTACAGGTGATAAACAACTATACCGACAACCCATCGATCGACCCGACCCGGCGAAGCAACACCAACTTTGACTTTGACGAGAACATACAGGTGACCCTGAATGCCAAAATAGGCGACCTGATAAACACCGACATAAACTGGAACACACAGGCCACCTTCGACTTCGAAAACCAAATAAAACTGAAATATGAAGGCAAGGAGGACGACATAATTCAGCTGCTCGAGGCCGCCGACGTTTCGTTTCCCCTAAACACAACTCTCATTAAAGGCAGCCAGAGACTTTTCGGAGTACACACCAAGCTGAAATTCGGCAACCTCACCGTCGACGCTGTGGCGAGCCAAAAGGAGACGTCGACCGAAAACATGCAGGTGCAGGGCGGCGCCTCAGCACAAGAATTCGAGATTCGCGCCGACGAATATGAGGAAAACCGGCACTATTTCATCTCGCAATACTTCTACGACAACTACAACAAGGCCATGTCGACCCTCCCTGTGGTGAACAGCAACATCAAGATCATACGCATTGAGGTGTGGCGCACAAACATCGGTGCTGCTGTGACCAACAACCGCGACATATTGGCACTGACCGACCTGGGCGAATACAACACGTCGGCACCAGGAGTGTATAGCGGCACCTCGGTGAGACCCGACGGAAACCGCAGCAACAACCTGCTTCAACGCATAAACACCAGCGCCGTCCGCAACGTGAACAATATCAGCTCCTATATGGACGGTCTCGGTTTTACAGGCGGCACAGACTACGAAAAAGTGCAGAGTGCACGTCTGCTGCCCGCCAACGAATATACATTCAACTCTCAACTCGGATTCATCACGCTCAACCAGCCACTGGCCAACGACCAGGTGCTGGCTGTGGCTTTCCAATATCAGGTAATCGGCGACACAAACATCTACCAAGTCGGCGAACTGACCACCGATGGTGTAAACGACCCAAACACACTGATAGTAAAACTGATAAAAGGTACGGCAATCAACAGTCGCAGCCCACTTTGGAAGCTGATGATGAAGAACGTGTACTTTCTGAAGAGCACACAGATAAGCCGCGAGAACTTCAGGCTAAACGTATTGTATGAGAATCCTGAAGGAGGCGTAGGAATCGGCTACTTTACAGAAGGTCCGTTAGAGGCCACTCCGCTGGTGGAAGTGTTCGGACTGGACCGCATGGACGCCTCCCAAAGCTACTACTATCCCGACGGGGTGTTCGACTGGTTTGACAGCGCCGCCTTCAAGGGAGGCACCATACAAGCCACCACGGGACGCATCTTCTTCCCCTATGTGGAGCCCTTCGGCAAAGACCTGCGGGAAAAACTGGGCGACGATGCCCTCGCAAACCGATACTGCTTCGACTCGCTGTACACTATGACTCAAACTCTGGCACAGCAATATGCCGACAGGAACAAATTCTACCTTGAGGGCTACTACACCTCGTCGGTGAGCGGCGAGATACAGCTGGGCTACAGCGTTACGCAAGGTTCTGTGACCGTCACCGCAGGAGGCATGCCGCTGATAGAAAATGTGGACTATACGGTAGACTACACAATGGGTACTGTGCGCATAATAAACGAAAGCCTGCTATCGTCGGGCACACCCATCAGCGTCAGTTCGGAGAACAGCTCGTTCAGCATGATGACCAAACGCATGCTGGGACTGCACCTGAACTACGAATTCGACCCTGACATCAACCTCGGCGCCACTTTCATGAACCTGCGCGAAAAACCGCTCACTCAAAAGAACAACTTCGGCGACGAGCCAACGTCCAACTCAATCTGGGGACTGGACTTCAACTACCGTCACGATGTGCCGTTCATCACCAAACTGATGGACAAGTTGCCAGGCATAGACACCAAAGCCCCGTCGACTCTGACGCTGCAAGCCGAATTCGCCCACTTCATACCAGGGATGGCCAACACGGGAAGCGACGACGGAAAGGTGACATATATAGACGACTTTGAGGGTGCCGAAAGCAATATCGACCTGAAGGGCTACAGCTTCTGGCATCTGGCATCGACACCGCAGGACTACCGCAGCTCACTGCCCCTATTCCCCGAAACGGCTCCAGGGTCGGAAAGAGCCTACGGATTCAACAGGGCTCGCCTGTCGTGGTATACGGTAAGCCGCATATTCTTCGAGTCAAGCTGTCCGGAAAACATCGACGAGAACGACCGCTCGCACCCCTATGCCAGACAGATCAACCAAAAGGAGGTATTCCCGAACAAAAGCATTGCTGCAGGCGAAAACACACGCATCTTCGAACTGACAATGGCTTTCTATCCCTCGGAAAAGGGACCCTACAACTATGACGTGAGTCCAACACCGTTCAGCTCAGGAATAGACAGCCAAGGACGGCTCAACAACCCACAAAGCCGATGGGGCGGCATAATGAGGGAACTGACATACACCGACTTCGAAAGCCAGAACATCGAGACAATCGAATTTTGGCTGATGGACCCCTTTATAAACCCCGAAACCGGCGAACACGACGACAGCCGCAGCGGCGGACGACTATATATTAACCTGGGAGACATCAGCGAGGATATACTGCGCGACGGACGGAAGAGCTTCGAAAACGGACTGCCTACCGGCAACGACGCAGCCGCTATGGCCGAAAACCCAGTAGACACCACCATCTGGGGACGCGTGCCAAAGATGCAGGCCGTGGTGAACGCCTTCGACAACACCGAGTCGTCACGCCACTTCCAGGATGTGGGCTACGACGGACTGGGGAGCGCTGTGGACCTTAACGACGAACAATCGTTCTTTGCCGATTATCTCAACAGCATCAGCGCTCTGCACGGCACCTCGTCGGAAGCATACCAGCAAGCATTGGCCGACCCGTCGAGCGACGACTTCCGCTTTTTCCGTAGCACCTACTACGACCAAAACAATGTCAAAATCAACGACCGATACAAGTACTACAACAACCCCGAAGGCAACTCCGTGACAAGTGCCGACAACACAGAAGACTATTCGACCGAAGGGTCATCGTATCCCAACGTTGAGGACATAAACCGCGACAACACTCTCAGCGAGAGCGAGAACTACTACCAATACGTGGTAGACCTGCGCCCAGACCAGATGGTGATAGGCAAGAACCACATCGTGGACATACACGAGGCACAGAATGTGCAGCTGGCCAACGGAACGACTACGACATGCCGATGGTACCAGTTCCGCATCCCCATACGCGAACCAGACCAGACAATAGGCAACATCAACGGTTTCCAATCAATCCGCTTCATGCGAATGTTCCTGAACGGATTCGAAGAACCAGTATTCCTGCGCTTCGCCACACTCGAACTGGTGTATGGCACTTGGCGAAAATACAGCGAAGACCTGCTGCAACCTGGCGACTACCCGACAGGCATGAACGAAAACACCACCTTCACCCTCTCGACAGTGAGCATCGAAGAAAACGGCAGCAGACAGCCGGTGCCATACAATCTGCCACCCAACATTGAACGCGAGTCATGGTACTCTACATCGTCGTCGTACACCGAACTGAACGAGCAGGCCATAGAACTCGACATACAAGACCTGGCAGCAGGCGATGCCCGCGCAATTTACCGCAACGCCCAATACGACCTGCGATACTATGGCAAACTGAAGATGTTTGTCCATGCCGAAAAGAAATTCGAGACCGACAATCTCTACGACGGCGACCTGACACTCTTCGTAAGGCTCGGCAGCGACTATACCAACAACTACTACGAATACGAAGTGCCTCTGCAGCTGACACCATGGTATACCTCGGCCGACAGCAAGGAACTGATATGGCCCGAAGCCAACAACGTAGAGATAGACCTACAGAAACTTGTGGAAATAAAGACCAACCGCAACCGCAAGATACGCAGCGGCGAAGCCGACTACAACAGCTCCATGCTCTACACCGAAATCCACGACGGCCGACGCTACAACATCATTGGCACGCCCAACCTCGGAAAAGTGAAGGTAATCATGGTGGGCGTGAGAAATCCACGCAAACAAACCCTTGACGACGGCAACGACATGATGCCCAAGTCGGCCATAATATGGATCAACGAGCTGAGACTGGCCGACTTCATCAACAAAGGAGGTTGGGCCGCTATGGCACTGGCCCGCACCAACCTGGCCGACGTGGGAAACCTGTCGCTCTACACTTCCTACACCACATCAGGGTATGGCAACCTGGAAGACAAACTCAACAAACTGGAGCTTGTGAACACCTTCAATGTGCAGTCGACTCTCAACCTGGAGATGGGCAAGTTCCTGCCCGACGAATGGGGAATGCACATACCGCTCTACCTCGACTACAACAACCAGATAGGCAGTCCCGAATACAACCCGCTCGACCCCGACGTCAAGCTGAGCGAAGACCTGAAAACATACCAGACCAAGGCCGAACGCGACTCGATACGCAACATGACACTACAGCGTAAAGCCACCACAAACCTGACTCTAACCAACATACGCAAAGAGCGTACAGGAAAGAGCGCCCTGAAGCCACACTTCTACGACATCGAAAACTTTGCATTCTCATATGCCTACAGCGGCGAACGGTCGAGCGACGACGACCTGGAATACTACAACAAAGACCAGCACAGGGGAGGCTTCAACTACAACTTTGCTGTTGCTCAGCCAAAGCAGTTCAAGCCGTTCGACAAAATGAAACCCTTCCAAAACAAAAACCTGAAGATTATCAAGGATTTCAACCTCTACTACCAGCCTAAAAACATATCGTTCTCGACCGAGATATATCGCGACATCGAGTCGACCCTGCTGCGCAACAAGAGCGCCGCACTCGTCATCATGAACCCCACCTACTTCAAACAGTTCACCTGGCGGAGGGACTACAACGTGCAATACGACCTGGCACGCAGTTTCCGCATCAGCTACGACGCATCGGCCAACGCTCGCATCGACGAACCGCCCGGAGAGATTGACCGTTCGCAAAGCGACTCGCTATGGAACTCGCTGATGAGAGGCGGCACGATGCAAAACTTCCAGCAGAACATCAACATAAGCTGGGACCTGCCGTTCAACAAACTGCCCTATCTCGACTTTCTGCGCACCCCGCTCAACTATCGCACCACATACAACTATCTCGGCACCACTCAGGCCCTTGCCTCACAAGGCGCCGTAATCAGCAACAACACCACGCTGAGCCTCTCGGCCCAGGGCAACCTGCAGACTCTGTACAACAAGTCGAAGCTCATCAAAAAAGCCTACGCGAAAAAACCGCCAAAACCAGCCTCGCAGAACAAGAAAGGAAAAGACGCCGACAAAGACAAAAACGACCTCGACAAAAAACGTGGCCTCGAGCAACGCAAAGCCGACAATGCAAAAGCCGACTCGCTCCGAAAAGCTGAAATGCAGGAACGGCTGCGCGAACTGGGCTACTTCGGACTGCGTTTCATCACAGGTGTGAAGAACGTGAACATCCAATACAACGGCTCGTTCAGCTCGACAATCGCCGGCTTTATGGGCGAAAGCCGCATCATAGGTCTCGACCCGACAAACCAATGGGCGCCAGGGCTGCCATTCGTGCTGGGAATGCCCGACAACTCATCGTTCAATATGGGCAACAGCTCGGCTAGCTCAAGCACCATAGAGAACCTTCTGCAGAACGACCTACTGTCGCACGACACACTGATGAACACACCAAACCTCGGCAACCAAAACCGCGTAATCAACTTCCAGGCTACCATAGAACCTATACGCGACTTCCGAATCGACCTGACAGCAACACAGAACTACTCATCGCGACAGGAATACTACTACAAGTTCAGCAACAACACTAACCGCGTCGAAGGACCGCTATCATACATCATGACGGGGTCCTATACCACCTCGGCATGGGCCTTCCGCACCATGTTCAAAAACAGCGACGACCTGTTTGACCAGTTCCTCAACACCCGCTCCGTAGTTGCCGGACGCCTTGCCAGCCTCAACAGCGACCCCTACTCCGACCAGATGGTCCTCGACACAATGAACGGCAACTACTACCCCGCCGGCTACGGCGCCAACCAGCAGACGGTACTCCTCACCTCATTCCTCGCCACCTATCTTGGCAAAGACGCTGCCAAGAAAGACTTCTCCCCATTCCTCACAATGCCGCTGCCCAATTGGAGCATAAACTACAACGGCCTCAGCAAGATAGACTTCTTCAAACGATGGTTCTCAAACATCTCTATCTCGCACAAGTACATGGCCACCTATACCATAGGCAACTTCTATACCGATGCCGCAATCTCGGCAATAACGGACGGCTATGACTATGGCACCGAGACCATCGTCAACAGCAATGGAGACTACGTAGCCCCCGTCAGCATGGAAGGACTGATTATCAACGAACAGTTCCAACCCCTCATCATGCTCAGCGTCAACATGGTCAACAGCTTCCAGTTCAAAGTGTCGATACAGAAAAGCCGCAGCCTTAACCTCAGCTTCTCAAACAACCAGCTTACCGAGACCTACCGCGACGGCATTACCGTAGGCACTGGCTACCGCTTCAAGGACCTCGAGTTCCACATCAAGGCAGGCGACAAAGTTCACGACCTGAAGAGTGACCTGGTCCTGCAGGCCGACATAAGCTACAACAACAATATGACGCAGATTCGCAAAATCAACCAAGGCTCACGCCAGATTTCATCAGGCTCACAGATATGGATGGCACGTATCAGCGCTGAATACGCTCTCTCCACCACCCTCACTTTGCGACTCTTCTTCGAGACAAACATCAACCGTCCCTACATCACCAACGCCTATCCCAACTCGACCACAAAAGGCGGCTTGACATTCCGTTTCTCGTTCTGACAGACGGAGGCTTCTATGAAGTAGCCTCCAACCCAATTATCAGCTTCGCCACACGACGAAGTTTTCTTTTATATGCCATTTTCATTCACATATTCATGCGAAGGTTTATTTTTTTTTGTAACTTTGCATTTTATTTATTGATATGTATGAACGAATTCTTCACCTCTCTCGGAACATGGATAACATCAGTAATTCAATCCGTTAACAGCTTGATATGGAGTCCTGCACTCGTAGCCCTGTGCCTGCTGTCGGGTCTTTATTTCTCTTTGCGGACCCGTTTTGTGCAAGTGCGTCGTTTTGGCGAAATGTGCCGTCTGCTCTTCAGCAACGACAAGAGCCAGAAAACGGGCATATCGTCTTTCCAGGCTTTCGCTATGGCCCTGTCGGGACGCGTAGGCACAGGCAACATCGTAGGAGTGGCCACCGCCATCGGATTTGGCGGACCAGGAGCAATTGTATGGATGTGGATTATAGCCTTTTTCGGCGCCGGAAGCGCTTTTATAGAAGCCACATTGGCACAGATCTACAAGGAGAACCATCACGGGCAGTTCCGCGGAGGTCCGGCCTACTATATCGAAAAAGGACTTCACAGCCCCTTTTTCGGTTCTCTGTTTGCCGTTCTTGCAGCTGTAGCCTGCGGCATCCTGCTGCCTCCGGTGCAGAGCAACGGCATAGCCCTCTCGATGGAACGCACCTTAGGCATCGAAGCATGGGTCATAGGACTATGCGTAGCCCTCGTACTGGCACTTGTCATCATTGGCGGCATCAAGCGCATAGCCAATGTTGCTCAGATTGTAGCCCCATTCATGGCCATACTCTACATCATCCTTTCCATTGTCGTTCTTGTGGTCCACTACGACATTGTTCCCCACGTGTTTGTCGAGATGCTGCGTAGCGCCGTGGGAGCAGGACAACTGGGAAGCGCAATACTTGGCAGCACCATTGCGTGGGGCGTGAAACGAGGCATCTACAGCAACGAAGCTGGACAAGGCACCGGCCCCATCGTGGCAGCAGCCGCAAAAGTGAGCCACCCTGTCAAACAGGGTCTCGTCCAAGCCTTCTCAGTCTATATCGACACCCTGCTCGTATGCACCGCCACAGCACTGATGATCCTTGCCTGCGGCACATACAACATTATCGAAAACGTACAGATCGTTCCGGGCAGCGGCACAGTAGTGTCGTATCTGCAGCAGAACCCAGGAGCACCACTTGGCGAGCCTGGCGTATTCTACACCTCGGGGGCCTTGGCAACAGTCACCGGCGGCCACCTTGGCGACATCATCATCTCTTTCGCCCTCTTCTTCTTTGCATTCACCACCATCATGGCATACTACTACTATGCCGAAACCAACCTCGTCTACCTCTTCAGCCGCCTGCGTATGCGCCGCCTACGCGACATGCAGACCATCGTGCAGGCCGAGCGCGACACCAACATCAATAACGAAACAAACCGCTCATGGATGGAGAGCGAAGAAAAAATGCTCAAAGACATGGAGGCGCACTACGACAAGGCCGACCAACATTTTGGCGACGATCGAAGCGAGAAGACCGTCGTTTGGATGCTACGCATCGGCACCATAGCAGCCGTTTTTGTAGGGTCGACAACAGGAAGCGGCATCATATGGACACTCGGCGACATCGGCGTAGGCGCAATGGCATGGATCAACATCGTCGCCATACTGCTGCTCTCGCCAAAAGCATTACGCTCGCTGCGCGACTATGAAAAACAGAAAAAAACAGGACACGAACCGACATTCAACCCCAATCAGCTCGACATCAAAAATGCCAGTTTTTGGGAACAAGTATAGCTCCCTGTTTTCCTAAAAAAATATAAAACCCAGCGCCCGCACATACTTTTTTATACATTAATCGGTTATCATATCTGACAAACAACACTGACCTCGTTTCATCCCTCCACACTCCCTTCCCAGAAAAACCCTCCCAAATGCCACTAAACAGAATCATAAAAAATACCATCATCATTTTGACACTCCTTGTGCCTGTATGCGCTTACAGCCAGTCGGGCAAAGACTCGCGCAAGGAAAACAAGAAAGTCATAAACGTAAACAAACTTGATGTCATATATCAAGATCACGACAATGAATACCAGGGTGTTGTCATAGACCAGGGGAACAACATCCCATCCACACTGATTCAGCAACCCGAGGACGACAGAGACGAAGAGCTGGAACAGTCATCGCAGCTTTACCGGCCCGAGCAGATGGGCGACGGCGTTGAAAGCGAGTTCGATATTCTATACGCCAGTATGGACTACGAAGTGATTCACTATGCGTCCACGTCAGATCTGCCCAACGACACCATCATCCACCTGACCGACAAAGCAAAGGGTCGCAAATTCTGTTTCCCCACACCGGAACACTCCCGCATGTCGTCGCACTTTGGGGGACGCCGCCGCCGGTGGCACTATGGCGTAGACCTCGCAATGCCTACAGGCGAACCCATCTATGCCGCATTCGACGGCATAGTCAGAATCTCTAAATGGAACAATTCCTACGGCAACCTCGTCGTCATACGCCACTTCAACGGCCTCGAAACCTACTATGCCCACCTTTCGCAACGCGACGTCAACCCTCGCGACACAGTCCGCGCGGGCGACGTGATAGGACTCTGCGGCAACACCGGACGCTCCTACGGCAGCCACCTCCATTTCGAGATGCGTTTTATGGGCAAAGCCATGAACCCAGAGTATGTCATCGACTGCGACGAACACAAGCTACGTTGCGACGATATGGTGCTGACACCCTCCTATTTCGTCAAACGAGGCAGCTCGCACGCCTCTCCGTCTCCAGCCGAAATAGCGCGCATCAACAACCACGACGGCACCGCAGCAAACAACTCGACAACTATAGCCAAAAACAAACAACGAGACCCCTCGAAACCCACACCAAAAGCCAACTCGCACAGCCAAGCCAAATACTACAAAATCAGGAGCGGCGACACTCTTAGCAAAATAGCGGCTCGCAACGGGACAACCGTCAGGAAACTATGCAAACTCAACGGCATCAAAGAAACCTCTGTCCTCCAAATCGGAAAACGGATAAGAGTACGATAAACAATAACTTAAATAATACAATAACAGACAAAACGTATTAACGTAAAATGCGCCTCGATATACTGACTCTGTTCCCTAACATGCTTTCCATGTTCTTCGAAGAAAGCATCGTAAAACGCGCCCAGAAAAAAGGCCTCGTCGAGGTACATTTCCACAACCTCCACGAATACTCCCTCACACACTACGGCAGTGTCGACGACTACCCCTATGGTGGCAACGCAGGCATGGTTATGGCCATAGAGCCTCTGGCCAACTGCATCGAAAAACTGCAATCCGAGCGCCATTACGACGACGTCATATATACCGCCCCCGACGGCGAACTGTTCTCCCAACCAATGGCCAACCAACTGTCGCTCAAAGAAAACCTCATCATCCTTTGTGGTCACTACAAAGGTGTTGACGAACGTCTGCGCGAGCATTTCATCACCCGCGAAATCAGCATTGGCGACTACGTCCTGACGGGGGGCGAACTTGCTGCCGCCGTCATCAGCGATGCTGTAATACGGCTCCTCCCCGGCGTAATAGGCGACGAGCAGTCGGCCCTCGAAGACTCTTTCCAGGACGGACTCCTCGCCCCTCCTGAATACACTCGTCCTCCCGAGTTCCGCGGATGGAAGGTGCCCGACATACTGCTCAGCGGCAACCACGCCAAGATAGCACAATGGCGCTACGAGCAAGCCCTCGAACGCACACGCCAGCGTCGTCCTGACCTCCTCAATACCCCAAACAACGAAAAATAAAGAAATCAAAAATATTCCGTAAGTCCGAAAGGAAAAAATAAAAATATCATGAACGAATTCGAAAAATTTGCCACACGCCACTGCGGCATCAGCAGCACCACCTACAGCAAGTATACATCAGCAATAAACAAAAACCCCATGGCCGGCGGCATCGTCACCGACTCGCTGACTCCATACATTATCGAAGAACGCCAGCTCAACATGACCCAGATGGACGTATTCAGCCGTCTGATGATGGACCGCATCATCTTCCTCGGCACCGCCATCGACGACTACACATCCAACGTCATCCAGGCACAGCTCCTCTTCCTCGAGAGCGTCGACAGCCAGAAGGATATCCAGATCTACCTCAACTCGCCGGGAGGCTCTGTCTATGCCGGCCTCGGCATCTACGACACGATGCAGTACATTCAGCCCAAAATCGCCACCATATGCACGGGTCTGGCCGCTTCGATGGCCAGCGTGCTGCTCTGCGCCGGCGAGAAGGGTATGCGCTGCGCCCTGCCTCATAGCCGCGTCATGATCCATCAGCCTATGGGCGGCGCCGAAGGCCAGGCCACGGATATGGAAATCACCGTCCGCGAGATCCAGAAGCT
>CAMOFI010000040.1 GCA_946613135.1 uncultured Bacteroidales bacterium | reverse complement strand
CTGTTACTTTCCGCTACGGCCTCATCGTTATGTCAAAAGGTGGCAAACAGGGAGTTCTCGACTCCGCCGGCCGCACGGTCGTGCCGATGGTATACGACGAGTGGCTCTGGCTTGTTGACTCCAATCTGATGATTTTGCAGGGCTACGACCTCCAAATCCGGCAGTCGTACCATACCCTGATGCGCCTCGATGGCGACACGGTGATACCCACCCAGCGCATTATTAACTGGTGGGACGAGAACCTTTTCGGGGTGCAGAACGACAAGAAGCTTTGGGGCATCTGCGACCGCTCGGGGCGCGTGGTCGTGGCGTGCCAATACGACCATATTGATTATCCACACAACGGTCTTGCCGCCGTGAAGAAGGACGGCCGCACCGGCGTCATCGACAGCCGTGGCCACGAGGTGATCCCCGTCGCCGAAAACCGCTTCGGCGGCAAAACGCCTTACCCGCAGACACGCAACCTCTTCGTCCTGGAAAAGGATGGCCGCGTCGGAGCTGTCGACAGCTTGGGCAATACGCTGATACCGTTCAAATACGACTTTAATTACGAAGGAACGGCCTCGCACCTTGTCTTCGTCCAGGGCGACACGTCCTTCCAGTTCGACAACACGGGACGCCTCGTCTGCACCTACGACAACATTGACTGGTATCCAGATTGTGAGATGAGTGGACCTCAGTTGCTCTTTGCCGTTAGTCGCAACGGATTGTGGGGGCTGGTCGACACGGCTTGGCGCGAGGTGGCGCCCTGCACTTACAAGGGTGCCGATTTTGTCGACGGCCGCCATTGGCTGATGAGGCTCGACGAGGGCACCAGCTGCCTCATCGACGAGCAGGGGCAGGTGCTCTTCAAAGGCCCCTATTCGTATGCATATCCTTTCTGCGACGGCATCTGGCGTGTCGGGATCTATGATTGTGCCAACAACAATGTGCTCGGCGGATATGTCGACGCCTACGGCCAGACAACATTGAGCCGCAAGGAGTTGAAAGAGATGGAGCGCATATTGACAGAATGCGCAAAAAAGGAAAAGGAACTTCCGGTCGAAACCACCGTGTGCGAAGCCGACGAAACCATCCACACCGACACGATTCTCGCTGTCGGGACTGCCATTGACGAAGAGGAAATCGACGAGGTCTTCGTCATCGTGGAAAACCAGCCCGAATTTCCAGGCGGCGACAGCGCGCTGTTTATGTTCATCTGTATGAATCTCAGCTATCCCGACCAGGCCCGCGACAACGGGCTTGAAGGCGTAGTGATGGTCCGCTTTGTCGTCAAAAAAGACGGCACCATCGGCAACGTCAAGCTTTTGCGCGACATCGGCGGCGGATGCGGACAGGCCGCCATCGAGATGGTCAAGTCTATGCCGCGCTGGAAACCAGCCACCCAGTCTGGCAAACCCGTAAACTGCGAATTCATCCTGCCGGTCAAATTCCAGCTCACCGACGACGAACCCGACGGCACCCGTGAGGAAAAATGCCTCTTCCAGTACAATAGCAGCAGCTGGAAAAAGTAATCTTTCTTGTCGCTGGACAATAAAAAGCGGTCTGTAACGTTAACAAAAGAAAAAAAGGATAATATGTTTACAGGAATTATAGAGACCACCGCCCGCGTGGTCAACATCGAGAAAGAGAATACCAACTACCATTTCACGCTCGAAGTGCCTTTCGGCGACGAACTGGCCATCGACCAGAGTATGGCCCACGACGGCTGCTGCCTGACGGTGGTGAAAGTTGACAAGGCTAAGAAACAGTACGTTGTGACGGCAATGGACGAGACGATGCTCAAGACCAACCTCAGCACCTGGCAGGTGGGCACCGAGGTCAATGTGGAGCGCTCGATGCGTATGGATGGCCGCTTCGACGGCCACATCGTGCAAGGTCATGTCGACCAGACTGCCACATGTACCAAAGTTGTGGATGACAACGGCTCGTGGCGCTTCTACTTTGAATACGATGCAAAGAACGCCCCAAGCATTACGGTCCCAAAAGGCAGCATCAGCATCAACGGCGTAAGCCTTACCGTTGTCGACAGCGAGCCCGGCATGTTCAGCGTAGCCATCATCCCCTATACCTACAAGGTGACCAACTTCCACAATTTCAAGCCCGGCACGGTAGTCAACATCGAGTTCGACGTCTTTGGCAAATATGTGCAAAGACTCCTCGAACAGTACCTCGCCGCACAAGGAAAATAAGCGACAAGGCAACATAGGAAAGCTTAACCCTGAAATATAGTAAAAAAGAAAAGACCCTCTCGACTGAGCGGGCCTTTTCTTCTTTTGAAAGAATCAGCTATTCTTCCGCAACGAATGGAAAATCGTAACGCAAGTTATAACCTGTTCCGTTTGCTTCCTCAAGCCAGATACGGGCATACTTTGTTTCGGGATCTTTCAGGTTCGGATTGTCAGGATATGAAACACTAAGTCCTGCAGCACCCCAGGCCTTGATCACATAGCCGTGCTTCTCGGCGGCAACAGCAGTAGCACTGGTGAATTCACCATCTGCGGGATACTCTTTTATCTTTTTCAGACCGTTGACTTTACCTACGTCAACAATGGAAACACCGGTAGGACAGTTGGTGAAATAGTTTGGGTTGGTGCCGAGATCGGCTGAGTCGTTCAGGCCAGCAACAACAATGTTGCCACCTTCAATACCGAAAGTGAAACGCAACTGATAGGAGGCAGCATTGTCTCCGTAGATTGTCACTGTTTCACCGTCTTTCAATGTCGTTCCGGTGTAATCGATGTCGTCGTCACCTTTGCAGCTTGTCAGGCCAAAGGTCATCATTGCAGCCATAGCAATGGCGAGAAATCTGAATTTTTTCATTGTTTTAGGGTTTTAAAATTTTTATGGTGCAAAATTACAAATAAAAAAACGATTAGATGCAATTATTTTTCATAAAAGTTTTCATGTGGTAAAAATACTCCTGAAAATCAGATTTATGGAACAGGGTCGTAGCCAGAGCCGCCAAGTGGGTTGCATCTCAGAATGCGTTTCAGTGCCAGCCATCCACCTTTGAATGGCCCGTATTTCATAATGGCTTCTTTTGCGTACTGTGAGCATGTCGGGGTGTATCGGCACGCCGCCGGAGTGAATGGCGAGATGCATTGCTGATAGAATTTTATAAGCAGGAGGAACAGCCAGGACAAACCTTTCTTAGTGTATTTTAACATGTTGCTTGCATTTTGGATTATAGTTTGCCGGATGCTTTCTCGTTCTATCCTTTGTCGTTCTCGAATGCTTCTTTCAGCTGGTCTGCAAGGCGGTCGAATACCGATTCCATTTTGTGGAAGTCAGGAACTTTTGTGTCTATGTAGTTAACGCTCAAGATTGCATAGCGTTTGTTCTGACTCAGTATGTCGATGAGGGTATTCTTTCTGAGGCGATAGCATTCGCGCAGTATGCGTTTTGTACGGTTGCGGTCTACAGCATGTCGCAACTTTTTTTTGGGAGCGACTATTAGAACCTGAAGGCGGCTGGCTTGCCTGTCGTCGTCAACAAAAAGCCATCTCACACTCAGCGGATAAACCAACGTCTTGTTGTTGGACGCGTATAGCCGTTCAATGAGTGTCTTGCTGCAGAGACGTTCTTTTTTTTTGAAGGTGAACATGGTGTATGGCGGTGCCCTATTCGCTTTGTTGCTTGTTTTCGGCTTCTTTGCGTGCTTTTTCTGCAGCACGTTCGGCACGACGGGCAGCGGCTTTGGCTTTTTTCTCTTCCATCAGCTGTTTGTATTTGGTCTTGCTGGCAAACACCGATTTGGTCTTCTTTGTTACGCCGTTTTTGGTAGCATGTGTCGTTTTTGGGCTCTTAAGGGTAGACGGTTTTACGACCAATACAGCTTCTTGCTGCTTTCCAAGCAGATAATTCTCTATCGCCATGGCCATCGATGGCGAATTCTTGGTGGGGGCTGCAATGGTTATCTTGATGCCTGCAGCGTTGAGAGCGGCGTGCGTGGATGTTCCAAATGCAGCAACAAGAATCGACGACTCCTTGGCTTCGGGAAAGTTGATAAGCAACGACCGTACTCCGATGGGCGAGAAGAGGGCTATCATGTCGAAATCTTCAAGCTTGAATTGCTTCAAGTCGCGCGGCACACTGCGGTACATAGGGGCTTTGGTATATTTGAATTTCGCCTTGTCGAGCAACTTGGTGTATTCGGTCTGCTTTTCGTCTGAGCACGGGAAGAGGAATTTTTCGTCACGATGTTTGGTCATGACGTCGATAAGGTCGGCAAAGTATTGGTTGCCAAAAAATATCTTACGTTTGCGGTATTGAATGTAGTTCTGCAGGTAGAGGGCAATGGCCTCGGTTGAGCAGAAATATTTCATGCTTTCAGGTATGACTTCGCGCAACTCTTTGGCCATACGGAAGAAATGGTCTACTGAATTTTTGCTGTTGAAAATAACGGCGGTATAATCTGTGAGGTGAATTCTGCTTTTGCGAAATTCTGTGGCTCCGATCCCTTGGACCTCGAAAAACTTGTAGAATGTGAGGTCTAGTTTGAAGTCGCTTACGAGGCGTTTGTAAGGTGACTTGTCCAAATCGGCCGGTTCGGGCTGCGAAATCAGAATTTTTTTCAGTTTCATAATGATCTCAAGAAGGATGTAACAACCTAATTTCTAAAATAATAATATCTTTGCCGCTACCAAAATTGGTACGATTTCAAGAATGCAAAGGTAATAAAATAAATACAATTTAGATGTTTTAGAATTTGTTAAAATAAGTTGAAATCCTCTAAACAGTCTGATTATGAATGTCGTCAGAATGATAATTATGGCTGCCGTTGTTGCTGCTTTGCTGATGCCAGTGCCGTAAAGTATCAGCAATAGCACCGGGGTAAGGGCAAGTGCCCCGACAAAGTGGAAAAGGTGGCTGTTGGCAATGTATAGCGATGTCGATGATTTGTCTTCAAAGATATTGCCAAGCAAGTGGATAAAACCGTTCTTTAGCGTGATAAAGGCTGTCAGTATTCCAAGTATTATCAGGTACTGGACTACCGCCGACGCTCCAGAGTGTAGGTATGTCTGTTGTCGCGTCAGGTCGATTGCAATGACTGACAGGTCGGCAAGGTAAATTCCTACCATCGGCAGCATAGACCACGATTTTATGTTGCTCTCTCTTGTGATTCGTTCCATTACTCTTATGTCGAACAGCGATAGGAATATGTCTTTCAGTTTGAATTTGCGGCTGTTTATGTAAAAACTCATAATTGCAAGCAGCAGAACAATGACTCCAAACATCCAGTCCTCGTTGCTGTCGTGTTCTCGTGGCAGGGGCGTGACCGACTGGGTGCTGTGTGTGTTCCATGCAAACATGCTCTCGCGGTATATGGTTGTGTCGTCAGTGTGTCTGGCAAAAAGACTGTCGTTGCACATGAGCAGGTAGTCCTCCTCTTCGCTCTGTTCAGCCATAACGACATTACTGTCGGCTGTCTCTATCATGTAGAACGGTAGAATGCTGTCGTATGTCTCTGCTTGGTTCATCTTATTATTAATCTGTGCGTTATTGCAGTAGCATTCTCTTTTTTGCTGGAGATGAAGAGTATGCTGTATATTCCTTTTGCCAGCATGCTGATGTCTTGCTGTACGACAGTGTTTGCCTCGGCAGTGGCTCTGATTACCGGTCTGCCGTATATGTCGAGAATAACAATCTGTGTCGGTCCGTCGAATCCCTCAATGGTAACAGTATTGCTTGTCGGATTGGGATATATTTTGTAGTTTTGGAGAGCAGCAGTCTCGATAAGCAAAGTGTCGTCGGGATGCATGATTATTGCATGTTGACGCGGCTTGTGGAATTGGGCTGTTGCCGTGAACAGTATATTGCCATGGAATGGTTTGCTGAGCCTCATGAGCGTGTGCCCGCTTGTGTCTATGGTACATATCCCGTAAAGGGTGTCGTTCCATGTTGCTGCAATTCGTGCTCCCGGCGTTCCATGTATTGTTACGGTGCTGTCGCCAATAGCCATGCTGTCGGTAGCAAGTGCTTGGTCGGAGGGTATGCCGATGTATGGCATAAGCGAAGGGTCGCCGAGCAAGGTGTATATTTCCCAATAGAAGGCATCGTATGGCGAGCCACTTGCCGTAACGGCCCAGTTGCCGGCAACAACTATCTGGCCTTGTGTGGTCACGTGTGTGGACGTCGGTTCGCCATGTGTGTGCATAAGCCGGTCGAGAGCTCCGGGCATCATACTGTCGTATTGGGGAAACATCTGCGGGGCGCCAGAAGTGCCTATGCTCCAGTGGTAGTCTTCGTCCCAGAGTGTCTCGTTGGTCGCTCCTATCACGCCGATAGCTCCTCCGCCAGGCAGTCGCAGCAGGTGCTCTCCAAAGCAGTCCCCGACAAAGGCGTTTGCACGGCAACAGTTGTTTATCGACAGGAAAAAGTGTCCGTCCGACGGCAACTCGTCAATGTGGGAGCTTGTTATTAACGGGCTGCTCCATCCAAAGTATTTGCAGTGCGCTGAGTAGTTGACGTATCCCACACCTGTACGCCAGTTGCTCATAATGTCGTCTGCCTGCAGGTCCGATGCGGGATTGTAGTAGCATATTGTGTCGAGCAGCGGGTCGAAATCGGTGAATATTTCTTTAAGTCTGTTTACCTGTCCGTTGGTTGCAGCAGGTGCAGGCAGTACTTTTTCTTTGCCCGCTACAAGCATCAGCCGATTCAGGTAACTGCTGTCTGGTAGTCTGAAACGTTCGTAGGCAAGGGTCTTGTCTATGATGTTTTTCAACTCTATAGTGTCGTTTGCCGATATGCGGCCCAGAATAGCATCGGGCAGATAGTCGCCAGTGAATTCGGCATAGAACATGTCGGTGCGGTGTACATCAATGTCTTGTATATGTTGTTGAGCCACCCATACTGGTATGTCGGCCACATCGCCCACAAGCAGTATGAATAGCGGTGCAGGATGCTCCTCCGATGCACTGTCGTATCGCGCTTGCAGGAAGTCATGAATCTGTTCGTTGGTCTCGCCGTCGCACATGTGCTCTTCCACGATGTAGCCTTCTTCGCGTTTCCATTTTATAAACGGTTTCAGGGTCTGGCTAAACCGCTCTGGCGCAACGACCATGTATGTTATCGGCGATTCGTTTAGACACATGCTGTTGCTGTACTCTTTACTGCCTGCCTTTCCCGCTCTTCCAGCCGCTATGATCGGGAGCCTGTTCAGCATGGGGTTGTCTGCAGGATGTGTTGACAGTCTGCCGTTCTCGCTGTGGGTAAACAGTATGCGTACATTTAGTTGTCGGCACACTTCGATGTGTCGTCTTGCAGAATTGTACCGTACTGGCGAAATTGTGAGGCGTGCGGTCTCTGTGCCACGCATGCTGCCCAGAGCTGTCAGGCTGACCACCGGTGGCCCATAAGTGCTGTCAACTCCATATACTGTGGCGTCGGGAATGACGGCTTCTGGCTCCCTGTCTTTTATCCGTGCTGCGGGTGCGGCAGCGATTTCGTGCCCTGTCGCTATTCCAAGTTGTTCCAGACCGATGCTGTCCCACTCTTCATTGACCACAACAATGGTGTATGGGTCTTTCGAAGGCAGAGCTATCATGGTCTGCAGCTGCGGAAGCATGGGCCGCCCCGCTTCGCGACTGTAGCTGTTTGTGAACGTGGATGTCAGCAGGTATTGCCCGTCGTCGGTACGTTGCATGTCTATCCCTGTCATCGAGAAGGAGAGGACTATCCCCAGGCTGTCGAAATGCTCTATGCTAAGACCGTTGCCTCGATATTGCTGTGCATAGATGGACTTCGTAAAGCATACAGAAACTGTAAAAGCCAAGGCAATGATTACATTGGCTATTTTTACTCGATTGTGTTTCTGATGTTTATGAGGTGTCATTAAAGCTGCTGTTTTTTGCAAAATTACGTTTTTTTAATGATTTTTTGTCCCGAAGACAGATTTTTTTGTATTTTTGCAGAATGCTATAAGTCATATGGTCACTTGAAATTGTTTTGCAATCAGTCTTTTGTGCCAAATGGTTTGTGCTGTTGTAACTGTATATTGACATTGGAAATGTTGAATAAGTGTAGGCTCTTGTGCATCGCCGTATTTGTCTTCCTATGGGCTATGCCGTCATTGCTTGAGGCTCAAGTGGAGGACACCTCATTCGCGGTCGAACCTGTTGTCGCTGTCGACACACAGTGGGTCGACATGCCGGATTCACTTGCTATTTACCGTTCGCAGGTCGAGTCTCTCAACCGTAGGCTCGACTCAAACCATGTCCTCCAGGCAGAGCTCCGCAACCGACTGCACAATCTCATAGTACTTAAAGACTCCCTTATCGCCTCCAACGACCTGTACCAGAAGGAAGTGCAAGAAAAAAACAAACTCGTCTCTGAGCAGATGGCCGCAATGAAAGAGAAGGAGAAACTTCTGGCCGAAAAGGAGGAACTCTACAGGCAGGCAATGACAAGCTCCTATGTCGACAAAGCTAAATGGGAGGGCGAACTGAAAGCCAAAGAGACAAGCATCGACGCCAAAAGCCGCGAGATAGCTTATCTGCAAAAAGATATCGATGCCAAAGAGTTGACTCTGAAATCGCAACGCGAGAATTACGAACATCTGCTCACCGAAAAAGAGTACTACAGGCATCTTGTCGACTCGCTCCAAAAACGTGTCAATGCCGTTGAACTCGAAAATGTCCGCAAACAGGAGGAAAACAAATATTTGGCCCAGAAAGCAAAGGATGCAGAAGAAAAAGCTGCCATCTCTCTCAATAAGAAGAAAAAAGTACGGCCGATACAGGGAATCGCCATGCGCTTTTTCCGTACTCCGGACTGGGATATCAGACTTACCCCTATCCTCGACGAACAGGGCCATTACACCAACACATACAACAAGGTGATACGCAACCGCAATGCCGGCGACATCGAGTTCGACTTCGTCACAGGCGCTTCGGTGATGCTGTGGGACCTGACCAACTATTTCAACAACAGCCGCAGGAAAGACACTGCAGCCACATCGCGACTTCCAGAGATTCCACGCTTCGACCAGAAGTTCAACTACGACCTCGGTATCTATGTCGGATTCGGCGGCAGCAACCTCTTCAAGAATTTCTATATAGGCCCCAGTTTCAGGTTTGTAGACTTCTTCTACATTACCGTGGGTGTCAATATCTGCGAATATGAGGTCCTCGCCGAAGGATATCAGCCGAACCAGACTTTGGACTATAATCTGACTCTTGACGACATCACTTCAAAGTCATGGCTCGTAAAACCGTTCATATCCCTTTCCATCGACCTCGACTTCCTGTCATACATCAAGAAATAAAAAAATAATTTATATGAATACTGAACAACAATTTCTTATTTATAATACGTTAACTCGCCAAAAAGAACTTTTCGTCCCTCTGACGCCAGGCAGGGTGGGGATGTACGTCTGCGGCCCGACGGTGTACGGCGATGCCCACCTGGGGCACGCTCGCCCGGCTATTACATTCGACGTGCTGTACCGCTACTTGATGCATCTGGGATATAAGGTCCGTTATGTGAGAAACATCACCGACGTGGGACATCTGGAACACGATGCCGACGAAGGCGAGGACAAGATAGCCAAGAAAGCACGCCTCGAACAACTCGAACCTATGGAGGTGGCGCAATATTTCACAAACCGCTACCATGCTGCTATGGACCGCCTTGGCGTACTGCGTCCCAGCATCGAACCTCACGCTAGCGGACATATCATCGAACAAATAGAGCTTGTGCAGAAAATCCTCGATGCAGGTCTGGCTTACGTCAGCAACGGCAGCGTCTATTTTGATATCCGCAAGTATCAGGAAAAAACTCATAAATATGGACAGCTCAGCGGTCGCGTAATCGACGAGATGCTTGCAACTACCCGCGAACTCGACGGACAGGATGAAAAACAGTTCCCGGGCGACTTCGCGCTGTGGAAGAAGGCTTCGCCCGAACATATTATGCGCTGGCCTTCTCCGTGGAGTGACGGATTCCCTGGCTGGCATGCCGAATGTACGGCAATGGGTGCCAAATATCTGGGCTCGCCCTTCGATATCCACGGTGGCGGAATGGATCTCGTCTTCCCGCACCACGAGAGCGAGATAGCTCAGTGTGTGGCATCGACAGGTCATGGCCCCTGCAAATATTGGATGCACAACAATATGATAACCATCAATGGACAGAAGATGGGCAAAAGTCTGGGCAACTTCATCACCCTCGACGAGTTCTTCAGCGGCAGCCATAAGGACAAGGACGGCAAGGAAATGCTGGCGCAGCCATATGGCCCTATGACGATACGCTTCTTTATCTTGCAGGCTCACTATCGCAGCACTGTCGACTTCAGCAACGAAGCTCTGCAAGCTGCCGAAAAGGGCTATAACAGGCTGATGCAGGCTTTCAAGACACTCGGCTCGCTGCAGCCGTCGAAGTCGAGCAGCGTCGATGTCAAGGGCTATCGACAACTCTGCTACGACGCAATGAACGACGATATGAATACCCCGATTGTCATCTCTCATCTCTTTGATGTGGCAAGGGTTGTCAATACCGTCAACGACCACAAGGCTACACTGACACAGGCCGACATCGACGAGCTGAAGTCGCTGTTCCAGACCTTCGTTTTTGATGTGATGGGTCTTCGCGACGAGGCTGCAACCGACAATAGCGCACTTATCGATGGCCTGATGCAGATGATTCTCGATGTCCGCGCCACTGCCAAGGCCAACAAGGATTGGACTACGAGCGACAAAATCCGCGACAGCCTGTCGGCTCTCGGCATAGCCGTCAAGGATGGCAAGGACGGAGCCACTTGGGAATTGAAATGACATGCTCCCTGTGCCCGGCAAGCCCTATGACAATTTGTCTGACTGTTTCATTTCGAAACTCTTTTTCGACGGATTAGTGGAATTGTCGTGCCAAAAATTCCTGTCGGGTTCGGAACTGACATGATTGGTCGAATGTTTGATGGAATGTGATTGGATTGTACTTGAGACAACCTCTAAAAAATCGTTTAATTCGCGTTTTGCTCGCAAAACAAATATTTTATTGTCAACAAATTAATTCGTTAAATTCGTACAATTGCTCATTGCATTTTCTTTATTCATTATGTATTCGCAGGCATACCACGCCGTTTGAATAATTATTAGAGGTGTCGTTGATTATAATTTTTTGATACATGAAAAACATTGTTTTATTTGGCGCTCCGGGCGTGGGCAAAGGCACCCACGCTAACATACTCGCAGAAAAATATGACCTGATCCATCTCTCTACTGGCGACATGTTGAGGGCTGAAATCGAGGCGGGAACGCCTCTTGGAAAACGTGTCGAAACAGCCATGGAACGTGGCGACCTTGTGGGCGACGATGTGGTCATCGGCCTCGTCGACAAGGCTCTTGCCTCTACTGACCAGGGCGTCATACTCGACGGATTCCCGCGTACCGTACAACAGGCTCAAGCCCTCGATTTCCTGTTTGCCAATCACAGACGTCGCATGGACTGCGTAATCTCCATCGACGCTCCTCGTGAAGAACTGGTCCGTCGCATCCACGAACGGGCCCTTATTTCAGGCCGTACCGACGATGCCAACGACGACACAATACGTCATAGACTCGAAGAGTACGACGCCAAGACAAAACCGGTCACCGACTACTACAAAGTTTCCGGACTGTTGGTGAGCATCGATGGCAGCGGCGAAATCAATCAGACAAGCATGCGGCTCTGCAAGGTGGTGGATATCCTCATGAACCGTGGTAAATAAGTTATAAATAATCATATATTAAAAGTGAAACTTAAAGAAACACTCAGCGACCTGGTATTCTCAAAAAGCGAATTGAAACAGGATGTGTTCGCTTCGACCAAATCAGCCTTCGAGCTTTTCCGCTCAACGGCAAAAACCCTTCTCGCCCAATTCCAGGAACGAAACAGGATGGAAAAGAAAGATGTCCGCTTCGATTATATCGACCGTGGCGATTTTGAGTTCGAAATCCGTTTCGGGGGCGATTCGCTCATATTCATGATGCATACAAACGTGTTCGAATTCTCCCGTAACCATGAGGTTATGAAATCTCAATACATACGGGAGCAGCCAAACCGATCCTATTGCGGAGTTATCCATATCTACAACTTTTTGACCGACTCATTCCTCTATCAGCGCGACAACGACCTCGGCTACCTTATCGGACGCGTTTTTGTCAATAATGAAAGCCACTACTTCATCGAAGGCAAGCGCGAACTCGGAATGTTGTACAACAATTTCAATACCTCTGTAATCGATGAAAACTCTGTTCAGGGAATTGTTGAATCTGCAATAGAATATACAACCAATTTTGACTTGTTGACACCTCCATACGACGAAATCAAGGTGGTGTCGGTTGGCGAAATGCGAAACAATTTTGATAAAAAAATGATGGTGACGGCAAAGCGTTTAGGATTTCGTTTTCAGGCTGATACGGATGTGTAAGTGTCTTTGCCCACATCAAGGTGTGAAAAAAAATTTTGTCAGTATAAAAATAGTTTGTACTTTTGCAAATCGAAATCAACGCGAAATAATCGATTCTTGATTGGTATATCGGTTGATTTTAAACAAGATGCTCCGTTCGTCTAGCTGGCCCAGGACGTAAGATTTTCATTCTTAAAATCGCGGGTTCGAATCCCGCACGGAGTACAAACAAAAAAGAAAAGAAGATAGATATTATTATGGCACATCACAAGTCAGCAAAAAAAAGAATCCGCTCTAACGAGAAAAGAAGAGTAGTCAACAGATACTACGCAAAGACAATGCGTAACGCTCTGCGTGATTTCCGCGCCCTCGAGGATAAGGCAGTTGCCACCGAAAAACTTCCGAAGATGTTCTCAATCCTCGACAAGTTGGCCAAACGTTCTATTATCCATAAGAACAAAGCTGCTAACCTCAAATCGAAACTTGCAAAACAGGTCAACGCAATGTGATTGCTTTTCGAGTAGCGAAATTATAAAGGGGAACCAATCGGTTCCCCTTTTTATTTTTCAAACAGCTCGTTGATGGTTATTCCGTCAAGGTGCAGACCTTTTATCCCTACACGGCGAGCCCCCTCAAGGTTTTGGGCTATATCATCAATGAACAGGGTCTCTGCCGGAACTATATGTTGCTCCTCTATTATGTGTTTGAATCCTTCGGGGTCTGGTTTGCGGCAATGCAGCGTGTGCGAAAAGTAGGCGGCGTCAAAGCATTTCTCGAAAATGTCGAATCCGTATTTCTCTTTCAGACGTGCGGTAAAACAGTCGTAGTTTATCTGGTTGGTGTTGCTGAACAAAAAAGTGCGGTAGTGTTTCCGCAGCTCCAATAGCAGCCTTAC
Organism: uncultured Bacteroidales bacterium; assembly: GCA_946613135.1. Classification (GTDB taxonomy): domain Bacteria; phylum Bacteroidota; class Bacteroidia; order Bacteroidales; family P3; genus Colimorpha. The sequence goes on along the minus strand of CAMOFI010000040.1, from coordinate 923 downwards.
ACGCTCCTCAGGTACATCAATAAGTATCGCGTTTACGATGTCGTCAATCTCGTTGTCGTTCAGCGCCATTCCTGCCGTGCGCCTTATGTAGTCGCGGTACTCGGATGATGAAATCTGTCCTTTCTCGAACAGGTCCATCTCTTTAGTTTGGAAATCTTTGCTGTAGAACTTGCCCAGATTGGTAACCCCGTGGCGCACGAATGCTTCCGCAACATTCTCATAACGTATGTCGTGTATAACGCCTCCAAAGTCGAATATTATGTTTTTTATATTGTCCAGATTTATTGCCATTTTGCTGTAATACATTTGTTTGTGTGGATTTGTTCTTTTTTAGCGAATGCAAAGGTACGAATTTTGCTCAAATCGGGTCTTTGTTGCAGGCTTTTTTGTGTGCTGGTGTGTGTTTTTAATAAAAATAATAGTTGTGTAAATCAGCGAGATAGTAATTATTTTTGCAAAAAAGTCAAAAAAAATTTGTCAGAATAAAAAAATGTCGTACTTTTGCACTCGCAAATAAGGAAAGGACTTATAAATATTGCAAACGGTTCGGTAGTTCAGTTTGGTTAGAATACATGCCTGTCACGCATGGGGTCGCGAGTTCGAGTCTCGTCCGGACCGCCAAACAAGAAAGCTCTCATGGTTGAGAGCTTTTTTTATGCGAAATAGTCTTACGACTTATCCTCAAACGTTAAACAACCAACTCTAAACTTCATAATGGGGCTGACTGGTTTTGACAGCAAGGTTAATGGATTTGTAAGCATGCAGGCTCACGCATCAGCAGCCTTGAAAACCGATGCACTAAATTTAATTGGCGAAAATAACTACGCTCTTGCTGCCTAACCGAAGTACAGTAGGTTAGCTTAATCCCCGCAACAGTTGCAGGGACAAGACGTCTCCCACAAGCCCCGACCGTCGGCGTGTGA
>CAMOFI010000039.1 GCA_946613135.1 uncultured Bacteroidales bacterium | reverse complement strand
TTGTTGTTCTTAGTTTTGGCGGATTACAAATCCTTATATTAATGTGCGTCGGATTGCAAATCCGCCGCAACGGGTTGTTGTTCTTAGTTTTGGCGGATTGCAAATCCTTATATTAATGTGCGTCGGATTGCAAATCCGCCGCAACGTTTTTTTTAGTTTCTTTCTTTTATAACGTTACTTTTGGTAGAATATTGTCTGCAGCGGTTAGAATGCCAGATGCAGGCCCACCTCGAGTTGGGGCAGGATGAATTGACCTGCGGGCACCTCCTTGCCGATGTCGTTGAGACGCAGACGTGCATAGAGACCGATGACATCGTAAGTCAGTCGTGTGGTGACGCCCCAGTTCCAACGGTAGCTGTCGAGAAGGTCGAGGTTGCGGACCACCTCTTTGCGTGTCGTAGCGATGTCGCCGTCATGGCTGCCGGCGAGTTTGTAGGCATTGTGCGCCCAGTTGCCGTAGATGCCGAGGTCCCAATGCAGGCCTTTGTGATTCAAGCCCAACGGGATGATGCGGACACGCTGGAAGAGCTCGATGCCGACTTCGCCGAGGTTGAGTTTGTGTTTTTTGACTTTTTTGTCGAGCCAGCGCACATTGTCGTCCATGGCAGCCAGACTGTCAATACGGTTCGCCTCGTTGCCAAAACGGAATGAGGAGTGGCCATACTCGAATGCCAGACCCCAGCCGTAGCTTTTGGTGATATTGAACACCGGGCGGAATCCGATACGCAAGGTTGGCGACCAGAAATTGTGGTCTAGTTCGTCGGTCTGTATGTTGATGGGCAGACCGAGCATATAGTATGACTCTTTTGCTAATTTTTTCTCTATGGGTGGGGTGTAGGTGGAGGGGATCGTATAGAAGGGGGACACATACAGGGAGTCGTCATCGGATTCGATGGTGATGCCATCAGTAGAACTCACGCTGGAATGATTGTCGACCGTGTAACTCTGTGTGTAACCGCCAATGTTGATGGTGACGATGTCGCCCTCCGTGATGAGGAAATGGCTGTTTTTATTGACGGATTCTATCTTTTTCTGCGAGTATGCCGTGATGGTGCCGTCCGCCTTGCTGTTTTTGGCGTACATGTATGAATTCTTCACGTTTTTGAGGAAGACGACCAGAACACCTTTGTCGGTCTTTTGGAACTCGAAGGTGGGCTCGACGGCTTTGCGGGTGCCGGTGAAGTAGTCGGCCTGCGGCACACCGTAGCCGTAGCTGTAGTCGCAGTAGGGGTAGAGGTCTGCACTCTTCTCGATTTCGTGGAAGAGCTGCATGGCCGTCAGCTTGGGTTGGGCCTGCAGGGCACAGGCGGCGAAGCCAGCCACGAGGGGACAGCTGAAGCTGGTGCCGTCGACATAGTGGAATTCCTTGTTGCTCGAGCCGGTGTTGGCGGTATAAGCGTGACCGAACGCCACGACGTTGGGCTTTTGGCGGCCGTCGGCGCTGGGGCCGTAGCTGCTGAAGGATATGTGCGCGTATTCCGTCAGACTGTTGGCGATGCCGCCTACGCAGAGCACGCTGTCGGCATCGGCAGGGGTGATGATGGTGCGCCAACTTTTGTCGTCGCCTTCGTTGCCGGCGCTGTTGCAGACCAGGATGCCTTTGCGGGCTGCCAGGTTGCCGGCTTTGGCCACATAACTCTGACCGTTCATATCTTTAGTATAGTAGCGGTCTTTGCCGTAGCCGAGCGACGAGCTGATGATCTGCGCGCCGTTCTTGTCGGCCCATTCTACGGCCATCTGCCACCATACCTCCTCTTTGAAGGGTTCGGGACCCACCTCGGTGCGCGCCAGCAGAAATTCGGCGCCGGTGGCCATGCCGATGTCTTCACGCTGGGTGCCCTTTTCGTCCTCAAAGTAACGTATGCCGGCAATGCAGCTGAGCGTCATCGTTCCGTGGCTGTTCCATCCGTAGACGTTTTCTTTATTTTTGGGGAAGTTCCATGTCTTCAGTATGCGGCCTTCGTCGCGCAGATGCTTGAAGGCGATGTGGGTGTCGACCTGCGGGAAACCGCCGTCGAAAACGGCGATGCGGATGCCTTTGCCGTTGATGCCGGCTTTGCGGAAGTCGTCACGGCCCATACGTATCAGCTGGTCGGCGGGATTGCCTTCCATGAAAAGTCCTGTCAGGTCTAAAGGCTCGCTGTCTTCAGCATAGGCCAGCTGCATGTTGCTTTCCAGTGCCACGACTTCGCGAACGAAGGGCAGTTGCTGTATGCGGGCCACCTGGTCGGGCATAGCTGTGACAGCAACGGCGTTGAGCCAGCGGCTCTGGCCGAACATTTCGGTGCCGGATTGCAAATCCGTCACAACAGCGTCGATCTGCTGCACATAGCTGTCGTTGAGGGGGTAGTTGGTGATGTCGTAGAGGTCGGCATTGTTCAGGCGGTAGCGTTCGATGGCCTTGGCGTCGAAGTAGCTATATGGGTCGAACGTCGTGCCTGCCTTGTCGGTCAGCATAACCCAATAAGCCGACTGGGCATGCATCTGTAAGCAAAAAAAGGTTGCAATGGCAAATAAAATGTTTTTTTTCATTGTTGATTTATATTGTTAGAATGATAATTGGATTCCGAGTTGCAGACGTGGCAGATCGAGGCCTGGCTGGCTGAGGCGGTAGCGTCCGTATAGGCCTATCCAGTTCCAGACGAGACGCGATGTGAGGCCCAAGTTCCAATTGCTTGCCGGTTCTACATCTTCGTAGCGGTTGGTCTGGAGGACAGCATTGTTGTTGTTCTGGGCCGAATTGTAACGTACGGTATACGTGTTGCCGTGAAGACCGCCAAAGATGCCGACATCCCAATGTAGGCCTTTCTTGTCATTGCCTTTCTTGACGAGCCGAACACGCTGGAAAAACTCGAGATTGAAATCGTACAAATAGAAGTGTTTGCTCTCGACATTAGCAAAGTCGGCAAGCGCCAACGTGTTGTCCCAGCAGTTGGCCACCGCAACGTCGTAGCGAAAATTTTGGGTGGCATAATCCAGTCCGACACCGAGGGCGTACCATTTACGGAAATGGCGCAAGAAGCGGAAACCGATGTTCCATGCGTCGCTGTATTGCATCGAGTAGGGGAAGAACCAGTCGATGCCGTACTGCAGATAGGCCTCGCTCAAATATTTCTTTCCCACGCCCCAGTTACTGACATAATTGTCATCAATGTCACGATTCGTGAATTCATTATATCCGTCGAGGATTTTTCCTGTTCCGAAATCAATAAGATAATAGTCGTCCGACTCGCCATCGGATTTATCATACTCGATCTGCTCTTCGTATGAGAGTTTGTGTTGCATTGTGGTACCGTTGACATAGGCTACAAGAGTCTTGTCCCTGATTGCCGACTTGGATACAGCAACCGCCATACTGTCATTGAAATCCTTAATGGCCAAGTTGTAATACTTCACTATTTTCCCTTTGTCGTCTTGAATCTTGAAGAGCACAGTTGTCGCTGACTCTTCATGCTGTTTGTTTTCTGGAGCTGCATATTTGGCGTTCACCGCTCCGTTTACGGGTCTAATCAGTATGTATTTGCCATAATCATAGAAGTTGAACGTTTCCTGAACTTCTACAATATCGCTCTTGTTGTAGTTGGTAAAGAACGACGCTTGTGGCACTCCGAAGCCCAAAGCATAGTCATAATAAGGATAGAGGTCTGCCGACTGTTCTATGAGGGATTTCATCTTCATAGTCCCTACCCTATTCCCTTGGCTGCGCATGAGCTGGAGGGCACAGGCGCAAAAGCCTGTTGTCAAGGGCGACGAGAACGATGTGCCTGCAGCGAAAGTAGTGGCTGTGTCGTTGTAGGCGTCGGCACATTCGGCATAACCGAAATTGCATACGTTGGGTTTCATGCGGCCGTCAGCAGTAGGGCCATAGCTGCTGAAGCTGATATGGCTATAGTTGGTCAGCGAAGGGTTGATGCCTCCTACCGAGAGGATGCTGTCGGCATCGGCAGGTGCTCCGATGATTTTCCAGTTACTGTCGTCGCCCGAGTTGCCTGCCGAGTTGCATACCAGTATGCCCTTACGTGCGGCAATGTTGGCGGCACGCGACACCAGGCTGCGGCCGTCCATCTGCCATGTGTAGTGACGGTCTTTAGTGTAGCCGAGCGAACTGTTAATGATGTCAGCGCCGTTCTTGTCGGCCCACTCTGCGGCTTGTGCCCACCAGACTTCTTCCTTATAGGGCTCGGGATCCACTTCAGTCTTGGCCAGCAAGAATGTGGCTCCGGTAGCAAGGCCCAACAGGCGGTCACCCATCATGCCGGCAATGCAGCTCAGCACCATCGTGCCGTGTGTATGGTTGTCGTAGACGTTCTCCTCTTTGGTGGTGAAATTCCATGTGGCCACGATTTGGTTGTTCTCGCGCAGATGCTTGAAGGCGCGATGCGTATTGACGCCATGGAAGCCGCCGTCGAAGACGGCAATGCGTATGCCTTTACCGTCGAAACCCGCATCGATAAAGAGGTTGCCTTGCATACGCAGCAGCTGGTCGGTAAGGGTTAGGGCGTTGGTGGTGAGCTTGCCAACTGCAGAGCTCGTACCGTTAGCAGACTCTTCTGTAGCTACTTGCATGTCGCTTTCTAAGGCAAGAACTTCTTTCACGAAGGGCATTTGCTCTATACGTGCTATCTGGTCGGGCGTTGCAGTGACGGCTACTGCATTAAGCCAACGGGAGCAGCCGAATATTTCGGTTTTGGCAGCGACCGGAATACCCGGAACATCGTCCTCTGCTGCAACGATAGAGGCGATACGCGCCACATAGTCCTCGTTGAGCGGATAGTTGGTGATGTCGTAAAGGTCGGCATTGTTGAGCCTGTAGCGTACGATGGCTTTGGAATCGAAATAGCTGTATGGGTCGAACGTGGTGCCAGCCTTGTCGGTCAGCACAACCCAATAGTGCGACTGGGCATGCAGGTCAGCAAAAGCAATAATGACAGAGATTAAGAGGGCAAACTTTTTCATAAATATTTTTTTAGACAATTAGAGAAGTGGCGATTACAGTAGCGTTAATGATTGGAGTCCTTCATCTCAGGACAGAATGCAGCACCTCGTGGGAGGTGAAGTTTCTGAAATCAGAGAGGTGGATATGGTAGTATTCGAGCAGGTTGTTGAGCGTCATCCGGCGTTGCGAAGGTGTAAGCTGAGGCATGGGGCTATGGCTCAGGGAGCAAGAGAGGCATGAGTGAAAATAGTTGCTCGACGTAGCGTCGAGGAAGTAGTCGGTATTTGAGTCGGTGAACGACGTGAACGCCGACGGTGCAGCCAGAAAGCGGCCCTCCTTCAGGTTGAAGAGCGGCTCGCGGCTGCTGTAGTTGTTCATGGGTTCTATTCCAAGATGGCGGGCTGTGTGGATCAGAAAATCGATAGGCATATCCTTGCTTTGTGCAGTCTGGTCGAGATACCGAAGCTCGCTGACCACATAATCGAAGAGGGCCACATTGGGTTCTTCTTCTTTGAGCGACTTGTAGAGCACTTCATCCATAAAGAACATCATGGCCATCTTTACCCCGCTTTGCGTGATGCCGTTGTAATGCGACATCGGTCTCATTTCCTTGATATACTGCAAGTCGTGTTTCGGATTATTGTACACCGTAAGTTCAAGGTGGCTGAGTGGCTGCAGGAGGTTTTGCTTGCTCTTGCCGCGGGCGTTACGCACACCTTTGATTATGTAGGAACACATCCCAAGCTCGCGAGTGAAGATCTTCGCTATCAGGCTTGATTCGCCATACCGGGTTGTATGTAGCACGAGGCCTTGGGTAGTCAGTATCATCTATTCCTTTTACTTTAACACCAAAATCTTGGTTACAGAACGCATAGAGCCATCTTCGGCCGATGCAAACACATAGTATACACCCGATGCGACACGACGTCCGTCGTGCGTGCATCCGTTCCAAATGGCCTGACCTCCGTCGGCCTTGGTAGAATAGACCGTATGGCCAGCAGCGTCGGTGATATGGACGAGCCCGTTGCGCGTGAATCCTTTGATGGCTATCAGGCCATCGAAATCGGGACGTACGGGATTGGGGAAGGCATAAACATCCTCCATAGGCTCGTCGAAAGCATATGTAGCCGTTGCACGGTAAGACTGAAGGCCATAGTCGGTAGCGACAAAGAGCTCGCCAGTCCAAGGCATTACGGCAATGGAAATAATCTTGTCGGAGAAGAGAGGCGAGTTGGCGGCAGTAAAATGCTCTATCTGCTGTAATCCGTTGGCCGATATCAGGTACAGGCCTCCCGTCGACGTGCCGATCCACTTGCGGTTGGCACCGTCTACAACTATACAGGTAATACTCTCGTAGGCAAGAAGGTACTCACTAATGCCGTTCTCATTGTACAGTATGTTGCTGCAATTTATAGGCGACATCTCGCCGGCACCGCCATTGTTGAAGGCCTTGCCGAGATCGTAGACAACTTTTATGCCTTTGTTGGTGCCTATCCATAGATTTCCGTTGTGGTCCTGGACCACACAGTTAACCATCGAAGTCTCAAGACGCGACCCGTTATTGGGGTCAATATAGGCCATTTTGCCATCGCTGTCAAAGAGATATATCTTGTTCGAACGCCCCCACACTATCTTCAGGTCGCTAATACTGTCCCATATTATATGGTCAATCTCTACTCCAGATATCATCTCAAGCGTATTGAAACTCTTCCATCGGCCGTCCTTGTCGCGCATCACCAAAGCATTAGGGCTTAGCGAGTTTGTAATCCACACGTTACCTTTGTCGTCGTAGGCCACAGCACCTGTACGCATGGAGCTGAAGGAGCCGCTGCGATACGCCTCGAGGACTCCGCCGGTATTGGTCTCGTTGTATAGATTTGACACCGTGTTGCCGTTAATCTCCACTATGCCATAACCCCATGCCGCTGCCATACGTTTGCGGCTGTCCAAGGGATTTACGGCCACATCGATAATGTCGTACACATTGGCCAACAGGCCGTCCGGGTCGCTGAGTGAATGCCATTCGTTGCCGTCGAAAGTGCTTATATTAGGCTGGTTATAATTGTTGGCATAGGTGGTGGTATGTCCACCATGGGCCACCATCAGCAATTTATCGAAAGCCGTAAGACGCGCCACCTCGTCTTCTTCGGGCGAGCCTGGAGCAAAGATGTCGGGCGACGAAGGATTGTCCAGTCTTACTCTGGCCAAAGAGGCCCAGCGGTGTGCCATCCAAAGACTCCTGTCGGCTGTCAGTTCTGCGTCGTTGACTTCGACTGCCATCCAGTCCACTTGGCTGAAAACATGTTCAAGATTGCGTCCCATGTCGTATATCTCCACCTTATCCCTGTAGCATACCAATGTTTTGCCTTTGGTATGCTTGACGTTGCGAATGTCGCCCGTCAGCCACGGGGCAAACTGCATGTCGCTGCCAGCAATATACAGAGTGGTATCGGCACCATTGACAACAAGAGCCAGCACGTTGTCGGAGTCATCGACCACGAGACGTGCGACCTTCGAGCCATAGACGAGCGACACCGTATCGCGGGTCCAACTTCCTACAATACCGAGCCTGTCGCTGTTTTTGTCAGCATAGACGACACCTTGGTCAGTAGCGGCAACGATAAGGTCTGAGGTGAAAACCACGTCGTTGATATTGGCATACGAACCGTCAGGTCCAAGATAGTAGGTCTCCTTTATCTCGTTGCGTGCCATATCGACGACAACGATACCAAAACCACAGGCGAGGTAGGAACAACGGTTGAAGAATGCAATATTGTTGATTCTTTTGTTGCCTCCTATGTTGCTGCGTTTTATGTCGCCGATATTAGTTGTCTTGTCATTCCTGACAATATCCACATTGGCGTTGTCGTAAGCCACGACGAGACTTTTTGTTGCCTCGTCGTACGCAAAGGTAGATATGCCCACATCGTTGAGGCCCGAGGTCTTGTTCATCCGGTTGACAGTAAGGTCGTCTTTGTCATAATAGAACAACCCACCATGGGCAGAACAATAGACACGGTCGTCTGCATCGGCGACTTTGAACGTCTCCTTGTATGAGAAATAGTCTCTCCATTTACCCACAGCCAGCTGAGCGTCTGCCGAGAGTCCCGACAACATTAGGACGACAAAAATTACTGATAGCCTTATATATCGCATTGCTTATCGTTTGACTGTTTGATATCTATGATTGATAGTGTTCTGTTACCGTTTCCTGACAAGAAGCATCTGATACAACGTGGCGAGGATCCATGTTACAACAGTGCCAAGCATCGCCGAGAGTGCTATCTGCCATATATCGTGCAGGTCGAAAATCAACAACGAATAATACACAATATTATAAAACAGCAATATAAGAAACAGATAAATCCCGAACTGCTGATAGGAGCCGCTGTAGAAACTTGGAGTTTCTATATCCTCATTATTGTCGTGCATAATGATGCCGTCGAGCCATACGCCACGCAAGAAGGCGACAACAGTACATGCAAAAGCATGAAATCCAAGCATATTAGTAGCAATGTCGACAATCAGTCCTGTAAAGAATGCTATCAGCATCATCGGTATACGTCCCGTATTGGTGGGTAGCATGGCGATGAAGAGCACAAAGAGACATGGGTTTAGGTATCCTCCGAGGTATACGTTGTTGAACACCGTCACCTGAAGCAGGACGAGCAGCACAAAGCGCCCGAGATTGCGAAACACAAGAGAATTATTCATCTTCCACCTCCGTTTTTTTCATCAGCGAATCCTGCTCTGTCTTGAATCGGTTGTCGACCACATAGACATGGTTCAGTTTGTTGAAGTCCGTAGCCAGTCGCACCTTTATCTTTCTGAAGCCGCTGCCCTCCACACTAGTAAAGTCTTCAATGTAACCCACGGCAATTCCTTCAGGAAAATCGTTGGCAAGGCCGCTGGTTACGATAGTGTCGTTCTTGTGAAGCGGATAGGTGTTGGGAATATCGACAACGGTGGCATAGCGGTAGTCGCCGCCCTCCCATATGAGCGATCCTGTAGAGTTGGTCCGCTTCAGTTTGACGCTGTTGCGGCTGTCGGTATGCAACACCGGCATGATTGTAGCAAAATTGCGCGTGCAGTTTACCACAACCCCGACGATGCCTTGCGGCGAGATGACAGCCATGTCAACCTTTACACCCTGAGCAGAGCCTTTGTTAATCATCATATAGTTTTTTGCCTCGTTGTATGAGTTTTTTATAACCTGCGCATCAGTGTAGGTATAGCGCTGTTTGTATATGGTGTCGTTTATCTCGAACACACTGTCGTTGTAGCTGATATATGACGATGCCAGTTCGGCACGCAGCGCCGCGTTCTCGGCAGCCAGATGTTCATTTTCGGCCTTGAGGCCAAAATAGCCCGTAACTGACGACACACCACTGTGCCACAATCCGGCCACGCCATTGCCCCACCGCACTAAACGGCTTCGCTGGTAGAGCGAATTCTGTGCAATCAGGAGCACCGCCAGTATTTCCAGCAAGATGAACACCAGCACATGGGAATATTTTTTTATGAAATCACGAAGTTTTTCCATTATCTCATCTTTTCATTGACGCCCTTCAGCATCCTTACAGTCACCACAGCTTGGCTACAACGTAACAAACAATTCGACAGACTTTTCATACGATAGGCAAACCAATCTTTCTTCACGACTGAATAAACCGTTCGACAACTCTGCGAGTCTCCTCGACGGCACGGTCCAGATCATCGTTGACGATGGTGACGTCGAACATCTCTGCACGTTTCAATTCTTCTGTAGAGCGACCCATACGTTTCACTATCGACTCTTCGCTCTCGGTGCCGCGACTGCGGAGCCGCTGCTCAAGGACCTCTATCGAAGGAGGCTTGACAAACACCGCAAGAGCGTCATCGCCAAAATATCGCTTGATATTGACGCCGCCATTCACATCGACGTCAAAAATCAACACTTTGCCACGTTCACAAATACGATCGATTTCCGACTTGAGAGTTCCGTAGCAAATGCCAGAATACACTTCCTCCCATTCCAGAAAATCGCCCTGTTTCACCCTTTCAGCAAACATTTCGGGCGAAAGGAAATAATAGTCGACCCCGTCACGCTCGCCCGCTCGCGGTGCTCGGCTTGTGGCACTGATAGAGAACTCAAAACAGTCGAAATACTTCATTAACTGTTTGATAATGGTCGTTTTGCCCGATCCGGAAGGAGCCGAAAACAATATTGCCTTTCTTTTATTCATCTGATTTGTTTTTGTGATTAATAATGCTTTGATGGGTTACAATTTGCAACTTTGGATTTTGGTTTTTCAGAACTTCCTGTCGAAAATGCTGTAGAACGTCTTGACAGCCAGCGATTCGTTATCCCATGCATACTGGGCAGCAATACCCTCGACATAAGAGAGAGCCTCTTCGCGACTGTCTATGGCGTTCAGCCTGAGAATAAAGTCGTTGTACCCTTTCATATTATTATGGAACAACTCATTCATGAAACAGAATTTGTCGTTGATATTGATCACTGTACGAAGGTCTGACACCTTGTTGGCGGCCACACTGCTTGACTCCGGATTGCCGTGAATATTGCCGAACGAGTCTCCTATTGTGCGTCCTTGGGCGTTTTCGTTAGCCGTCCGCAAATAGTCGAACAGCGACGGCTGAGCCGTTTCTGTGTTTTGGTCTTCCTCCGGCATCGCACTCGACGGCGAACCCGTCGGCTCGTTGTTTTCCGCCCTCTGTTCTGCTTGTATATCAGACAACTGATTATCCACTATCTGTTGCTCTACCGCTGCATCCGACGGTTTGCCGTTCTCGTTCACATGCTCCTCACTCAACATGTCAGACACCGTACGGGCTGCAACGAACCTGTCGGCGATCGAAGTGTTGCCATTAGGGGTCTGCAATTTGTCCCACAGCGTTTTAGGAGCCTCCGCTTCGGTGGGTCGGTTGACTTGTTCCTCTTCAAACAGGGTATCGTTTGGGGCGCCCTCTACCTCTTCCATAGTAGGCATATCGGCAGTGGTGCTTGGGGCAGGCTCGTCGTTCTGTTCGGCGGCATAAACGGGTTCCGCATCGGTGTCAGTCATCAATATGCCTGTTTCGTCATCAACCGGAGGAATGTCGTCGTCGACTGGCGGCACGGCAATTTCGTCATCCGACGGAACATCGTGAGTCTCCGTCTGTTCTACTGCAGATGCGACGGCAACTGACGGTGCTTCGACGTAATCAGGTGCCGCCACCACCGGTGCTGCAGGGGCGGATTTGTAATCCTCCGCAGGAGACGGGTTGTCTACCGGCGACTCCGGTTCTTCGGCACGAAGAGTATGAACTTCTGCCCGCGACAGGCGGTATACACTGTCGTACATGCTGCGCAGTTCTGCCAGCAACATATCCATTTCGATGAGAGCCGGTGAACCTTCGTTCTTGTCAATCCTTTCCACAAGATCGTACAACACATCAAGGTGGCCAAAAAGGGTTTTGCTTACTTTTTCCATATTGTGTATTTATTCTTATCCTTTATCTATAAGGAATTTACATATCTACTAAGACAAAAAAACATTTTGTAAAAATACAATATAAAAAACAATTAACAGGAAAAAACACCACTTTTTTTACCAACAATGGTTGAAAAAAACGAAAATATAGTATTTTTGTAAAATGTATATTTCAACGAATAACAATATAATCAATTAACATATAACATTTTAAATCCATGAGAAAAGTAAAAATCTTTTTAAGTTTAGTTGCCGTGATGCTCGTCATTGGCTCAACGGCATTTGCTCAAAAGAAGTACACCTACAAGACCTATCCCAACGACCCGCTGCAGGTGCGCGAGTATACACTCGACAACGGTCTGAAGGTCTTCCTCAGCGTCTACAAGGACGCCCCGCGCATTCAGACCTACATCGCTGTACGCGCCGGTTCGAAGAATGACCCCAAGGAGACCACTGGTCTGGCCCACTATCTGGAGCACATGCTCTTCAAGGGCAGCCACCAGCTGGGTACCACCGACTGGGAGAAGGAAAAGGTCTATCTCGACAAGATCGAGAGCCTCTACGAGGTTTATCGCAAGACTACCGACGACAAGCGTCGCGCCGCGATCTATCATCAGATTGACTCGCTGAGCGGCATTGCTTCCACTATCGCCATCGCCAACGAGTACGACAAGTCGATGACTGCCATCGGCAGCGAGGGCACCAACGCCTTCACCTCCAACGACTATACAATGTACGTCGAGAATATTCCCGCCAACCAGCTTGAAACTTGGGCAAAGGTTCAGGGCGACCGCTTCCCCAACCTCGTCCTGCGTCTCTTCCACACCGAGCTCGAGGCTGTGTATGAGGAAAAGAACATCAGCCTTGCCCAGGACAACCGCCGCGTCAACGAGGAGATGATGCGAGGCCTGTTCCCGCACCATCCTTATGGCACCCAGACAACCCTCGGCACCATCGAGCACCTCAAGAATCCTTCGATGACCAACATCTACAAGTTCCATTCGACCTACTATGTGCCTAACAATATGTGCATTGCTATGGCCGGCGACTTCAACCCCGACGAGGCTATAAAGATTATCGACAAGTACTTCGGCGGATGGAAACCCGGCAACGTACCCGCTTTCCACAAGGTGAAAGAAGAGCCCATCACCAGCCCTATCATCCGCTTGGTCAACGGCCAGGATCCCGAGAGCCTCACCATCGCTTTCCGCATCGAGGAAGGCAACGGTAGCCGCGAGGCTCTGTTGGCACAGGCTATGGAAATGGTGCTCAACAACGGTAGCTGTGGTCTTATTGACCTCAACCTCAATCAGAAACAACTCTGCCTTGGCGCCTATGCCGGTACCTATACACTTAATGACTATGCAGCCTTTATGCTCGGCGGCCGCCCCAATCAGGGACAGAGCCTCGGACAGCTGCGCGACCTGCTGCTCGGCCAGCTCGACCTCCTCAAGGCCGGCAAGTTCGACGAGAGCCTTATCGAGGCCAGCATCAACCAACTGAAGCTTCAGATTATGAAGCAAGCTGAGAGCAACAACAGCCGCGCTTCACAGATGGCCTACGCTTTCGTACAGCATCAGAACTGGGGCGATGTCTGCAACGAGATCAATGAACTCGCCAAAATCACCAAGAAGGACATCGTCGACTTCGCCAACCGCATCTTCAAGGACAACAACTATGTCATTGTCTTCAAACATCAGGATACTCCCGACCCCGTGGCCAAGGTCGTCAAACCCGCCATCACCCCCATCGAAGTGAACCGCGACAACGAGAGCCCCTTCCTGGCACAAGTGAAAGCCGACGCTGCAAAGGCCAAACCCATCCAGCCTGTCTTCGTCAACTTCAAAAAAGACCTGCAGAAGGGCAAGTCCGCCAATGGCAGCGAGGTGCTCTATGTGAAGAACGTTGAGAACGGCACCTTCAACCTGCAATACCGCTTCGATTTTGGCGGCACAACCGACAAGACTATTGACCTCGCCGCCGACCTGGTCGAATACCTCAACACCGACAAGCACACAGCCGAACAGCTGCAAGAAGAATTCTACAAACTTGCCTGCTCGTGGAATTTCAATGTGAGTGGTGAGGCCATCAGCATTAGCATCAGCGGCTTGGCCGAGAATATGGAGAAGGCTATGAACCTCGTCGAAGAGATTATGGCCACCTGCCAGCCCAACGACGAGGCATTGCAGATGCTCGTCGAGCGTGTCATCAAAAGCCGCACCGACAACAAGACCAATCAGCGTGCCGCTTTCCGCGCCCTCAACACCTACGGCATCTATGGCGAAAAAGCCCTCAAGGAATCCACCGAGAGCGACGCCGAACTCCGTGCCTACACCGCCAAGCAGCTTACCGATGCCATCCACAATCTCTTCACTTACAAGCATCGCGTTCTTTACTATGGTCCTCTAAGCCTCAATGACCTAACCGCTACCGTCAACAAGATTCACACCGTGAAGTCCACCAAGGACGCTCCTGCCAAAATAATATACTATCCCCAGCCCACCGACGAGAACACCGTGCTCTTCGTGAACTATGACGCCAAGAATGTCTACCTCACCGAATACTTCCGCGGCGCCGAGTACAACCCCGCTCTCGCACCGAAGGTGAACCTCTTCAACGAATACTTCGGCGGCTCGATGAACGCCATCGTCTTTCAGGAGATGCGCGAGAAACGCTCCCTCGCCTACAGCGCCAGCAGCTATTACAACAGCGCCTTCCACAAGGATGACTGGTTCTACAACAGCGCCAACGTTATCACCCAGACAGACAAGCTGTTTGACGCCCTCGACGCCTATGAGGAACTGTTCAACGACATGCCGCAGTCGGAAGCCAATTTCAAACTGGCAAAGGATGCCCTCA
>CAMOFI010000038.1 GCA_946613135.1 uncultured Bacteroidales bacterium | reverse complement strand
ACCCCAAAGCCTACAGGGAGACGCAGTACGCCACGACAATACAGACGGGAAAAACCCTAAATTCCAGTTACAAGTGCAACACTAAGTAGAAAAAAAGAGCACCAAAAATTTGGTACTCTCTGGTAAAGATAAAAATGCTTCTATGAATAAGGTAATATTATTATTTGCGTTTGCCTTTGCGATTGCGTCGGGTGCTGTGGCTCAGAATGCTAACGACAGCGTGACGATAAGAGGACAAATCCTTTTGGCCCTTGAAGATAACAATAGCCCTGAGCCTTATCCCGATGCAGGCATTGTTATAGTGGGTGGCGGCAGAGTGCTCTCAATAACCGCCACAAATAATTATGGCGAATTCTCATTAAAGATGCCAAAAGGCGTATACAAACTCTCTTTATGGCCGAACCAAAACTATAAGGGATTTCCCATTCTTTTGGAAGGGGATTTGCAGCGCAAGGTCGACGCGCAATCATCTGTCGATTTGGGCGAGTGGACCGTCGGTGTTGGGGTGTTTATCCCTTTAAAGGGGGGTCCCGACAGCAAAATGCAAATGAAAGTCGACGGTGTCAATGTAACCGTTCAAGACTAACACACTAACGCATTAACTATTTATGAACATCTCAGTCTTCTGCGGCTCGTCGAAGCCGCGCAACGAACAAATAGCGGTTGCCGCCCGTGAACTGGGTCGGCATGTAGCCCTTGGCGGCCACACGCTGCTCTATGGCGGCAGCAACCTTGGCCTGATGGGTCAAGTCAGCAGCGGCACACTCGAAGCTGGCGGCACCGTCATTGCCGTCATACCCACCTTCTTCAGCGAAGAGATCATCAACTCGCAGAAGGTCAGCCAAATCGTCCGCGTCGGCAGTATGGCCGAGCGCAAGGAGTACCTCATCGCCCACAGCGACGCCTTCGTTGCCCTCCCCGGCGGCATCGGCACACTCGACGAAGTGCTCGAAGCGATGGTCAGCAACCAGCTGGGGCCCCTGCGCGACGCCAGCCACCGCGACAAACCCGTCATCCTCTACAACCCCGACGGCTTCTGGCAGCCCTTCCTGCAGCAGATAGACCTTATGGGCCAGCACGGCTTCTTCCGCAGCGGCAAAAGACCCGACATTCGAGCAATCGACACAATCGAACAAATTGTCAACAATTTATTCTGAATCAATATCTTTGCAAGCTATCAAAAAAAAAGATAAAAATATTTTTCCCCCGCTGTAAAAAAACGGAGAAAAATGACACTTATAAGAAATACAACACAATCAATCAAATCTAAAAAGAGGAGACACCTCTACAAAACTGTCAAACAACAATGAAAAAAACATTATCAATCTTCGTTCTCGCGGTTCTTGCCGCAACCGCCAGCCTTAAAGCGCAATATTACTACTTCGACCCATTCGCTAACGGAGAAAAACATCTCGGCGTTGAAGCAGGCATCGGAGGATGGTTTGGAAAAGCCCAAAGCTTGATTAACAATAGCGATGGAGCATACTCCGGCTATAAAGCCGATAAACTGAAACGCGACCCGTTCAATCCCACCATAGCCATTATATACAAAAGAACTATAGAAAACAGAAACGTCAATGTGGGCAACACTTTCAGACTGGCATTCAACTGGTGGCATGGAAGTGTTGATGGCAGCGACACGGTCAACACTGCCAACACCTTCACCACGAAATACAAATACACCAACATAGAACTTTCCGACCTCTACTACCTCATGATTCCCGTCGGTGACAATATCAGCATCAATGCAGGTTTCGGCCTCACCCTCGGATTGAACCGCGACCCCTCATCCACTATCGAATACAGCAACGGCACACCCTCTGTCGAAACCAAAGGCGGACTGGACTTCATGGACCTCCTCTCAGCCCAGATCGACCTGATGGTAGGCGTCGACTACATGCTCACCGATGACCTGACGCTGAGTGCCAACATTATCGGGTATCCCATTGATTTCTTTGGCTTGATGGACGACGAGAACGTCAAGGGGTTGCGAGGTGTCGGCGAAGGACTCTACGTAAGCAAGAAATTCCCCTACCACCTAACATTCGGTATCACCTACCATTTATAAAAACAATTTATCCTGAACGCTGAACGCATATATATCGCTATTGACCTGAAATCGTTCTACGCCTCCGTAGAATGCCGTGAGCGCGGGCTCGACCCATTGACCACCAACCTCGTTGTGGCCGATGCCTCGCGCACCGAGAAGACCATATGCCTTGCCGTCTCGCCATCGCTCAAAGCCTATGGCATTGGCGGCAGGGCACGTCTCTTCGAGGTTGTGCAACGCCTACGTGAGATAAACGCAGAGCGACAATTCAGCGCCCCAGGATTGCGCTTCTCGGGTAAATCCATCTATGACAACGAGTTAAAGAAACGTCCAGAACTGGCTGTAGACTATATTGCCGCCCCGCCACGAATGGCGTTCTATATCGATTACAGCACCCGCATTTACAACATCTACCTGCGATACATAGCACCTGAAGACATTCACGTCTACTCGATCGACGAGGTGTTTATCGATGCCACCAGCTACCTCAAGAGCTACAAGATGACCGCTCACCAGCTGGCAATGGCCATGATTCGCGACGTGCTGCGCGAGACAGGCATCACCGCCACCGCCGGAATCGGCACCAACCTGTATCTCGCCAAAGTGGCCATGGACATCGTGGCCAAGCACATACCTGCCGACAGCGACGGCGTGCGCATCGCCGAACTCGACGAAATGAGCTACCGCCAAAAGCTATGGGACCACCGCCCCCTTACCGACTTCTGGCGCGTAGGACGAGGCATCGCACGCCGACTGGAGCAAAACGAACTGTACACGATGGGCATGGTGGCCCGCTGTTCGATTCAGAACGAAGAGAAGCTCTACAAGCTCTTCGGAATCAATGCCGAACTCTTGATTGACCACGCCTGGGGATGGGAACCTTGCACTATAGACCTTATCAAGAAATATCGCCCCACAACAAACTCGCTCAGCAGCAGTCAAGTGCTGCAATGTGCCTACACTGCCGACAAAGCCCGCATCGTAACACACGAAATGGCCGACAACATCGCCCTTGAACTTGTGGAAAAACGGCTTGTAACAGACCAAATGACACTGACTGTAAACTACGATACCGAGAGCCTTACAAACCCGACAATACGCTCGCACTACAAAGGCGAGGTGGACATCGACTTCTATGGCCGCCACGTGCCTCGTCCGGCACACGGGACGGCCAATCTGCCTTTCGCAACATCTTCGGCAACACTGATCACCAATGCCATTTTACAGCTATACGACCATATAGTCAACCATCATCTCCTGGTTAGACGCATTACTATCGGCACATACAACGTCACCGACGAAGGGCAAAACAAGCCAGACGTCCAAGTTCCTGTACAATTAGACCTCTTTACCGACACAGACAAGCTGATGCAGCAAAAGAAGGAGACCGACATCGCACTCTCCAAAGAGCGCAAAATGCAGGAAGCACTGCTCAGCATAAAAAACAAATACGGCAAAAACGCCATCCTGAAGGGATTGAATTTCGAATCAGGCGCCACCGCCCGCGAACGCAACAGGCAGATAGGCGGACACAAGGCGTAGCAAACATAATAAAAACAGATATTATCATCACCTTATCATGGAAGCACTTATACTTGCAGCAGGCCTTGGCACAAGACTGCGCCCTCTGACCAACGACCGTCCAAAAGCTTTAGTCGAAATGAACGGAAAAACACTACTCGAGATAACCATGCAAAAGGTTGTCGACGCTGGTGCAAAACGATGCGTCATAAATGTCCACTACTTTGGCGACATGCTTATCGACTTTATCAAAAGACGCCAATGGCCCTGCGAAGTACTTGTCAGCGATGAACGGCAAATGCTGTTGAACACGGGAGGGGCACTGAAACATGCGGCTCCTCTCTTCTCGGGACAAGAACCGGTATTGGTCCACAACGTCGACATCCTGTCCGACATCGACCTCAAGGCGCTTGAGAAACACCATTCTGAGAGCGACAACATCGTAACACTCTGCACATGCCACCGACAGACACAACGTATGCTCCTCTTCGACCAGACGGGTAATCTGGCGGGAATATTCGGACAGACTGATGCCGAAGGGCTACAGCCGCTTCCTTTTAGCGGCGTATCGATTGTCAGCCCTGGACTTTTCAGCCTTATGCCACCCGACGACCACCCCTACCCCGTCTTCGGAGCCTACCTCGAAATAGCAAAAAAACATCGCATCGGTTATTTCATGCATCCCGTTGGACGATGGACTGATGTAGGAACTGTCGAATCGCTGAAACAGGCAGAAAAAACCTTCGCCAAATGAACTATGACGACATAATAAACCTTCCTCATCACGTCTCCTCACACCATAAACAGATGTCGATGCTCAACAGGGCTGCACAATTTGCCCCCTTTGCCGCCCTGTCGGGTCACGAGGAGGCCATAGAAGAGACTGCACGGCATACAGATGCCAAGCAGGAGCTGGCTATCGACAGCATGGCTGGGTTAGACCAAAAACTCTGTCTCTTACAACACAGGCTGGATGAGAACGAATCGGCAGAAGCAACCATTACCTTCTTCACTCGCGACGCACACAAGGACGGCGGCTCCTACCAGACCGTCAGCGGGAAAGTGAAGTCTATCAACGAATATCTGCGCTCCATTGTCCTTAACAACGGAACGCAGATTCCAATCAGCGATATAGTCGACTTGGCTGTTTGACTTTAAAAGTCAATATTGTTCTTTCTCGTTTGGGAAATCGAGCGACTTGACATCCGAGATATACTGGCGTATAGCGTTCGATATATCCTCACCGATATGACCATAAAGACGCAGATAGCGAGGTTTGAACTGCTGGGTGATGCCAAGCATATCCTGAAGCACTAACACCTGGCCGTCTACACCGCTTCCCGCTCCAATGCCTATGACGGGTATCTTCAACTCGTTGGCAATACGTGTAGCCAAAGATGCAGGTACTTTCTCGAGTACCATGGAGAAACAGCCAGCCTCCTCGAGCACATGCGCGTCATGTATCACCCTGCTGGCTTCCTCTTCTTCCGTAGCGCGCACAGCGTATGTCCCAAATTTGTTGATACTCTGCGGCGTCAGGCCCAAATGACCCATGACAGGTATACCAGCGCTGAGTATGCGCTGTATCGATTCGAGAACTTCCTCGCCTCCCTCAAGCTTCACAGCGTCTGCGCCCGTCTCCTTCATGATACGTATGGCCGATGCAAGTGCCTGCTTGGAGTTGCCCTGATAGGTGCCAAATGGCATGTCGACGACGACAAGCGCACGGTTGATGCCGCGAACCACCGACGAAGCATATACAATCATTTCATCGAGGGTTATAGGCAACGTGGTCTTGTAACCCTCCATAACATTTGCAGCGCTGTCGCCCACAAGCACCACGTCTATCTTGGTACGTTCGAGCAGTTGCGCCATCGAGAAATCATATGCAGTAAGCATGGCAATCTTCTCGCCATGTAGTTTCATATTCTGCAAAACCCTTGTAGTTACTTTTGTAACATCCGTTTGTAAATAGGCCATGAGAAATGATAAATAAAAATAAGATAGTGATAAATTTAAAGACAAGAATCGAACTGTTACTCTTCGATTTCTTCGTCGTCCTTGTAGCGTTTGTTGACCTCTTCTTCGTCAATTTCGTCGACTTCGTCTTCCACAATACGCATCAAGGCTCGAAGAGACTTCTTAATCTCATATTCTCCGTGTTTGCCAAGACGATAGGCCTTCCAGTGCTTGCCCTCGGCAAGGAAAGAACCATCCTCCATATCGGTCTTGCATTCGTAGAAATAGTCGCTCAATTCGTTGGGTTGTATGCGTTTGCCGAGAAATATGGTGTCGAGTTGCATAACATTTAATGCAGCCTGTATGTTGAGCGAGACTTTCGAAGGTATCTTTTTGGTGGTAAGTGCTTTATACTCCACACCTTTCTCCGAGTATTTCTTTCCGAAAATACGGATCTTGTTGTCGAGCTGCTCCTGAGTCACCGGAAAACGGACATAGATCGAGTCAGGAAGCACACCGCTGCATTCGCCGTATTTCCGGTTGATGCTGCTGTGCAGAACGACATAGCCCACCTGAACAATATACTGCTTACGATGAGGAACCAAAAAATACTCTTCCACTATAGGTCTATAGTCAAGATGTTCCTCAATCGAAAACTGCACGTCGGAAGGACAGCTGTCCTTTGTATTTTCAACATTATATAGAGCTCCGCGTTTCATGAACACCGAAGCATAATATCCTCTGATGGTGCTGTCTGCCGCTGGTACTGCACAACCTCTTGCTGCACCAAGACAGGCATCGGGATTGTTTTCGAGCGTTATCAGTACACAGTTGGACAAGTTGATGCTCTTGTTGAATGTGCGACGGCTTTCAGGCAGATCCTTCACGTTGTATGCCTTACGTTCTACAGGGACCTCGTATCGCACCGTCTCTATAGTGTCGCCATGGCAAGTGCAATGTATCGGATTGGGTGCATAGCGGATGGGAAACGGTGCATAGCAACGGTTGGCAAAATAGTTGTATATGTTGTCGACACGAGCTTCCGACAGGGTCTCGCTATTGCTGTAGCCCTCTATCGTTATGGCATAAAGCATAGGGTTGTCTCTGTCGGCAAAAGCCACCCTGTAAACAGAGTCGAGCCAGTCGAGGTCGTTGACACCATAGTTGGCCGACGAACCGCTATAGTCAATCAGCAGACAGAACCTCTCTGGATGTACCATGGCTTTCTGCATATTCTTTATCGGCTTGGCACTCGGTATATATATTCCCGTTTGGGCTTGTGACGAAATGACGAAGAAAGCTTGCAATACAAGAATCAACGATGTAACAATATGTTTTTTCATTGGTTATATTTTATCAACGGTTATGAATTGATCACTGTCTTAGACTGGATGACTTTACAGTACCGGACTTTTTTTCTTAAGCTCATCGATAATTGCATCTGTCGATATGCCCTCTGCTTCAGCATAATAGTTACGCACGATACGGTGTCGTAACACTTCGGTTGCCACGGCATCGACATCCTCGCCGTCGGGCGAGTACTTGCCGTTCAGTGCCGCACGCGTTTTGGCTCCGACGATAAGGTACTGCGAGGCGCGGGGGCCGGCACCCCACGACAGGTATTTGTGGGCCAGAGCGTTCCCCTCCTGTTCGGGTCGAGTCGACGACACCAGTCCTACAGCATGCGACACCACATTGTCGGGCACAGGCATACGACGAATTACAGCCTGGTATTCGAGAATTTCCGATGCCGACATAACAACCTGTATATTATGTTCGACATCGATTGTGGTATTCTTAACGATGTCGACCTCTTCCTCAAACGAGGGATAGTCTAGCTTAATGTTGAGCATGAAACGGTCGAGCTGGGCTTCAGGAAGCGGATAGGTTCCCTCCTGCTCTATTGGGTTCTGTGTGGCCAATACGAAGAAAGGAGCTTCCAAGGCATACGAATGTCCACTAACGGTGACAGATTTCTCCTGCATGGCCTCGAGCAAGGCCGACTGGGTCTTTGGCGGTGTGCGGTTGATCTCGTCGGCAAGCAGTATGTTGGCGAAAACAGGTCCTTTTACAAAGCGGAAACGTCGATTTTCGTCGAGTATTTCGCTACCTGTTATATCTGACGGCATCAGGTCGGGAGTAAACTGTATGCGGCTGAACTGTAGTCCCAATGCTTTCGCGAGAGTGTTAACCATCAAAGTCTTGGCAAGGCCAGGCACACCGACAAGCAGACAATGCCCTCCGCTAAATATTGAAAGAAGCAGGCTTTCGACGGCTTTGTCCTGTCCTATAATGACCTTGCCCACTTCGCTTTTTAGAAGCTGATATTTCGAAACCAGACTGTTCAGTGATTCTTTGTCCATTTTAGCAGATGATTGGAAGTTGATAACTAAGTCTTTGCAATATATAAACCCGTCCAGTGATGTTTATTGTTAGCTCGTGTCTATTGCACGGACCAATTCAGTCTGAACTTGCAGTCCTTGAACTCGTCATCTATATGTATATATGTATTCTTTATTGTCTTCTGTGCCCAGTCGAATATTTTCTCCTGTTTGGCGTTGTCGAGAGCGGCATTGTATATGCGGTCGTAGTCGTCTCTCAGATTGGCCACATGACTCGGATTGCGACGGATTACGGTGACAATCCTGTAGGCATCTTTGTTCTCGTCGGTCTTTGTGGCTGTGGCTCCACTTATCTCTCCCGCATTCATCTTAGCGAATCCTATTCCCGGATAGAGCTGCGTGAGTTCGTCGAGAGTGAACTGGGAACCGCCCGTCGACGGATTCGTTACGCGTCCGCCCTCTATACGGTTGGCTTCTTCCGAATATTTTGATGCGGCTTCGGCGAAAGTCATATGTCCAAGACGTATTTCCTGCGCAATGCTGTCGAGCAATATGCGACTACGCAGCAGGTCTTCTGACGACACCTTGGGCGACATGAGAATGTGGCGACAATTGATTGTATTGCCACGACGCTCAACAAGTTGAATGATATGGAATCCGAACTTGGTTTCTATCACAGGCGACACCTCGCCAGGCTTGAGGGCAAAGGCAGCGGCTTCAAATTCTGCCACCATACGGCCACGGGCAAAGAAGCCCAACTCACCGCCTTTCGAAGCCGATCCCGGGTCTTCGGAGTAGAGCGCGGCGAGCGTCGAAAAACGGTCACCATTCAATATTCTTTCGCGCAGCTTGTTGAGTTCAAGCCGCACACGTTCCCTCTCCTCAAGACTTATTTGAGGCTTGCGGCATATCTCAGCTATCTCATAGGTCTCCTCTATCGTAGGAATGCTGTCGGCTGGAATCTTTGAAAAAAACTCGTTGACCTCGTATGGCGTTATCTTAACATTGTTGACAAGCCCCATCCTTACACGTTCGGCAAGCATCCTGTCGTGCAGCATCTTGGTCAGCAAGTCCTTGAGTTCATCATACGAATATCCCATAGCCTGACGGATAGCCTCTTTCGTGCCATACTGCGTTTCATAGGCTTGAAGATAGTATTGTACATTCTGTGCCACCTCCTCGTCGGTGACCTGTGTGCTGTCGACTTCACCCTTGTGGATCAGCAACTTGTTTATCAGCGCACCTTCAAGAATATTGCATCTGTTTTCAAAAGCATTATCGTAGCCCTGTTTTATTCTTACTTGAAGGAAACCATTCTCGATGTCCGACAGTTTAATGATATTTTTGCCGACGACAGCGACGACTTTGTCGATCACAGGTTCGCTTGCGGTCTGAGCTGCGGCTGCCAGCACTATGGCCATCTCAATAATGAAAAAGGAAATCAGTCGTTTCATAGTTCTTTTTCGGTTGAAAAATCAATAAGTAATCTCGTCAATCACATCCTGGTGTATCACCACGTTGTACTTTTTGCGCAGCTGTTGCACGAGCTGGCGTTCGAGGAAATTCTGGTACTCGTTGATGTAGTATCCTCGAGCTTCCTTACGCGACTTCAGCGCGGGCGGCTGTACTTTATCGACACGCACAATCCTATAGCCTGCCGGCAAAGTCTGCTCGTATATTCCCACCTGCCACTGGTTGTTCTTGAGGATATTCTGGTGCTCTTTTTCCACCAGCTGTTGTGTGATGGTATAGAGCGTATCACCCTTGCAGAGAGCACTGATTTTTTTGTCAAGTTCGGCAGTGTTCCATTCTTTTTTTGTTGCTTTCTCTACAACTTTAAGCACTTTTGAGGGTGCTACAGTACTGTCTTCAAAAGTGAAGACTGTAATATTGGCTCGTTCGTTCCAGAAATATGGAGCATCTGCTTCGTTGTCAATATCGCGTTCTGCAGAAAATTTCTTGTAGAACTCGTCAAGTCCTGTTGTGTCGTGGATAGCCTTCGACCATATCATGCCGTCGTTGTAGGCAAAAATCATGAGGCCGTCGCGATACTCTCTCATGAGGTCGCCAAACTCTGGATGTTCCGTCTCGAGATGCTTGTCTGCATATTCGAACACCTTATCGTTGATGAAATTGCGATAGCGGTCTTCAAGATAGGTGTTGTGTGGACATTTGGGCTCGAAGTGCTGGTTGTCGGCGACAAACTTCAGCAGGTCCACTGCAGTGTATTCCTTTCCTGCCACACTGAAAAGTGGACGGAGGTCCTTCACACTTCCTTCAACATATTTCCATCTCTTGACAAACACCGAGTCGGTGAGCAGCGATACAGCCTCGTTGAGTGATGCCATAGGTTTTTTTAGCTTTTTGTCGACGGTATACATCTTGGTGTAGTCTTTGAAGTCGTAATGCTTCTTGCACTGTTCGATAAACGATTCGCGTGGTTTTACGCTGCGTTGGTCTCTGGCGAGACGCTGCTTGTAGAGCGGAGTCATCTCCTCCAGCGAAGGAATGCTGTCGCGGCGCAGCAGTTTCACGATGTGCCATCCATAGTCAGTGCGGAAAGGCTCTGAGAACTCGCCAGGTTTCAGTTTTGCTGCATACGGCACATATTCTGTCGGCATCTGGCGCATCGATATATCGCTCATCAGGCCACCGTTGTCGACGCTCGACTTGTCGTTCGAGAAATCGCGGCAGACCGTTCCGAAGTCCTCGCCGTTTTTCAGTCTCGAGTAGGCCATTTGTATGCGGTTCTCGCCATCGTAAGGGTTCAACTTTGACGAAATCCATATATGCTGTAGGCTGCATTTGCCAAAAAACGGGGTTTTCTCCTTAAGCAGGATAATATGGTATCCATAGTCCGAGCGGACAGGTTTTGAAATCTCTCCCACCTCAAGTCCGTATACTGCCGTTTCGAACGGATAGACCATATCGAATACCGAGAATGAACCGAGGTCGCCAAAATTCTTCCGGCGCGGATCGTCGGCTTTTAGCATATCGCTCGACATGCGGTCTTCTGTATTTTCGTAGGCCAACTCGGCAAAATCCTCACCAGCCACAGCCCTTCTATAGCATTCCATGGCTTTCTTGTATGCTTTCAGCGTGTCTTCGGGCGACGCGTTCTTGTCCACACGTACGAGGATATGTGAAGCGTGCAGGACATAGTGGTTGCGTTCATAGGCCTCGCGCAGAATGTCATTGAGCGTCACCGAGTCGATGAGGTACGGTGCTGCCAGTTCGTTGCGGTAGCCCATGAATTCATTTACAAGGTCGGGTATCGTGTCGTAACCAAGTTCATAAGCATTCTCGAGTTTCGTACGGTAGTTGACAAACAGCTCAACATAGTTGTTCAGCGCCTCGCGTTTTTCGTACGTGCATGCCGTCGGGGCCGCCTTTGGGTCCTTGCCTATAGAACGCAAGAACTCTTTCATGAACTCAGACTTGTATATTTTCTTTCCGTTGATTTCGAAAACCACTGGGTCGACAGCCTTCTGGGCTTGTGCGGCCCATGCCATCGATGCAGCCAAAATAAGAGCTAAAAACTTTTTCAAGGTGATAATATGGTTATTTTATTATTTGACGTGTATGTTTAGGCGAATAAAAAAACAAGCGTATTAATATCGATTACCCTTTATCTCGAATAGTTTGGAGCCTCACGGGTAATGGCAATGTCATGCGGGTGGCTTTCGGTGCGTCCAGCAGCAGTGATGCGGATGAACTTTGCCTTTTGCAGTGTCTCGATATCCTTCGAACCGGTATAGCCCATGCCAGCCTTGAGGCCTCCGACCAATTGGTAGAGAACTTCGTTGAGTGTGCCCTTATAGGGAACGCGTCCGACAACTCCTTCGGGAACAAGTTTTTTCACATCTGTCTCCTTGTCCTGGAAGTAGCGGTCTTTCGATCCGCTCTGCATGGCCTCAAGCGAACCCATGCCACGATATGACTTGAACTTGCGTCCTTCGAAGATAATCGTTTCGCCCGGAGCCTCGTCGACACCGGCAACAAGCGAGCCTATCATGATGCTGCTTGCTCCTGCGGCAAGGGCTTTGACGATGTCGCCGCTATAGCGTATGCCGCCGTCGGCGATGAGAGGCACGTCATAGCCGCCCTGCTTCAAGGCACCTGCCACCTCACACACGGCTGTGAGCTGCGGCACACCGATGCCTGCAATGATACGCGTCGAGCATATGCTTCCGGGTCCGATGCCTACCTTTACAGCATCTGCGCCGGCTTCGGCCAGCATAAGTGCAGCCTCGCCAGTGGCAATATTGCCGACCACCACATCGAGGTTTGGATATTTGGACTTGACAGTCTTGAGGGCTTCAACAACACGTATACTGTGGCCATGAGCAGTGTCGATTACGATGGCGTCGACTCCTGCTGCAACAAGGGCATCGACGCGGTCCATCATGTCGGCCGTAATGCCAACACCCGCAGCAACGCGAAGACGTCCGTTGTCGTCCTTGCATGCCATAGGGTGTTCCTTGTTTTTCATGATGTCGCTATAGGTTATAAGACCCATAAAATGGCCTTTGTCGTTGACAACGGGCAGCTTTTCGATTTTGTGTTGCTGAAGTATTTCTGCTGCCTCGTCGAAGGTGGTACCTTCGTGGGTTGTGATGAGGTCAGTAATCATAATCTCGCTCAGCGGACGGCTCATGTTGCGTTCGAAGCGGAGATCGCGATTCGTCACCATGCCGATAAGCTTCTTGTTGGTATCGACGATGGGGATACCACCGATATGGTACTCGTGCATAAGGCTGAGAGCGTCTTTCACGAGGGCGTCTTTGCCCAGAGTGACGGGGTCGACAATCATGCCGTTCTCAGAGCGTTTCACCTTACGCACCTCGTTGGCTTGGCTTTCGATAGTCATATTCTTGTGCAAGACACCGATACCGCCTTCCTGCGCCATACCGATGGCCATAGCGGCTTCTGTGACGGTATCCATGGCTGCAGAGACCATTGGAATGTTGAGAGTGATATTGCGGGAGAAGCGCGAGGTTACCTTAACTTCACGCGGAAGTACATCTGAATAAGAGGGAACTAAAAGGACATCATCGTATGTAAGTCCTTCGCCAATGAATTTTGTGGTATCTGTATACATAATGATAAAATTTCGTGCAAAATTAGCAAAAAAAAACAATATAATAATAGAGAATTTAATAACAAAACATAACATTTTGATATACTGATTCTAAATATTCCACAATCGGCACTTTTAAGATTTATTTTTGCCATTTGCATAATAATTAGTACCTTTGCAAATCAAAAATTGACGATATGAAACCTCGCCTTTTACTCCTCGTCCTGACGCTTTCCTCTGCATTTGCGGCAACAGCACAGCAGTCGTCGCTCCACGGCAGTAACAGTAACGAACCTGCCACTATGCATCTTTTTTACGACATGCCACCATCGCAGCGCGACATGATTGCCGGATGCCGCCATCTGGCGCTCGAAGTCGACGCCAACGCCTTCTTCCTCGATTCCGAACGCCAAATAAACTATGTGAAAGGCTATACCGTCACCGGCTTCCGCCTCTCGCCCACCCTCACCTACGGCATCAACGAACGTGCACAACTGCGCGTCGGGCTCAATGCCACCGCCTTTGCAGGTCTCGACTCGCTCTACAGGCTGCGGCCCACCTTTTCGCTCGTCTATGCTCCCTCGAAATGGCTGACCCTTATTGCCGGCACCATTTACGGCAGCCATACGCACCAACTGGCACCGATAGTCTACGACCCTGCCCGATGGATTTTCAACTACCAAGAAGATGGCTTGCAAATACTTACAAATACAAGAGTATGGTACAGCGACACATGGCTCGATTGGACTCGCTATCTGACCCCGTGGACCCCAGACCAGGAACGATTCACGATGGGAACCAAACACACCTTCATTCTATTCAACAACGCAACGGAATATACAGTTCGCCAACCTGAAACAGAGGAAAACAAAGATTCGAAAATCAGGGGATGGAAAATAGAGTTGCCGACCCATTTCATCGCCTGTCACCGCGGCGGCGAAGTCAAGACCATCGACACCAATACCGTTACCGTCTTCAACGAGCGCGTCGGACTGCGCTTTGCTCGTCAGTTTTCGCGCAATCCGCACCGTTCGCGCCACAAGCTTGCGCTCGATATATCAGTATACCAATACCACCTCGAGGACCGGGATGTAGACCGCCCGGGACAAGCCTTCAACCCCACCCTCTCGTACGAATGGCTGCATTTCAACAAATACCAACAACCCAACTGGGACCTCCGCGCCGTCGTGGGATTCGTCCACAGCAACCACTATTTCAGCGCCCTTGGCGACCCGGCCTACTGGAACTATTCGCCATACTCGTCACTTCATATTCCAAACGCCCACATACCGGTTGGAAGCAGCCTAAACAACTATTTCACATTCAGTTTCTCGGCAGAACACGAGTTCAAGGGGCTGAACCTCGGTCTGCAATTCAACGCCATCAAAGACCTCGACACCTACGAAACCGACTTTCTTTTCGGATTCTACATGCGTTTCAAAGAACGCTTTGTGCTGTTCTGATTATTAACAGCATCGTTTTAGTTTT
>CAMOFI010000037.1 GCA_946613135.1 uncultured Bacteroidales bacterium | reverse complement strand
GCCCTCGAGCGCCAACCAGAAGCTCTTCAACATCTGCAAGGGCCTCGGCGTCGACCCCGACCACATCCGCACCATTGTCCCACTCAAGAAAAACCACGACGAATTCGTCAAGATTCTCGAAGAGGAAATTGCCTACAACGGCGTCAGTGTCATTATCCCGCAGCGCGTCTGCATCGTCGAGAACAAGAAACGCATCGCTGCTAACAAATAATAAACGAAAACGATAACGAAAACGATAATAAAAATGAAAAAAGATATAATTCTCTGTGGTGTAGGCGGTGACGGTATCGTCTCCGTAGCCAAAATCATTAGCGACGCTGCCCTCAATCTGGGCCTCAACGTCAAGCAGAGTGAAATCCACGGTATGTCGCAGCGCGGCGGCTCGGTGTTCAGCCACCTTCGCGTCAGCTCAGACCCCATCTTCGCCGACGTCATCCCTGAAGGCAAGGCCGACATCATCCTCAGCTCCGAACCTATGGAAGCTCTCCGCTATATCAACTTCCTGGCTCCCGACGGCGCTGTCATCACCAACAGCGATCCCTTTGTCAATATCACCAACTACCCTGATATCGACAAGGTCTACGCTGAACTAAAGAAGCTTCCTAAGCTGGTATGCTTCAACGCTAACGCCATTGCCAAGGAACTCAATGCCCGCGGCAATATGGTCCTCCTCGGCGCTGCCGCTCCTTATCTCGAAATCGCTTTCGACGAACTCGAAAAGGCTATCAAGTCTATCTTTGGCCGCAAGGGCGACGCTGTTGTCGAGACCAACATCAAGGCCATCCGCGCCGGCCGCGATGCCAAATAATTGAATCCTGTCAGAAGCATGTCAAATTTGATTGATGTATTATGTTATGTAGATAGACGAACAGATTTTATTGCTTTTCAGTTTGCAACAGGTGTTTCGATGCAGACAGGAAAAGGTTTGAAATCTGCAGTATATTTGCTTTAAGATAAACATTGGATTGAATTTGAACACCTTCAAATGTGAATCACTACTGCCCCGTCCGGAAGGATCGGGGCAGTTTTTTTTGCCCTGATTCATCCGGCCAACTAATTTATCGCAGTCCTGTAATCCCAAGGGAAAAAAGATTCCAAATTACCACAGAACGCCTGCGGATGCAACATGCCAAACCTGTAATCCCAGGGGGAAAAGATTCCAAATTACCGAGACTCTTCAAATTTTGATGTATTGTTACGTAAGCAATGCACTGGGAATCAAAAGACACCAAATTATACACGGCTCCATCTGACTCAATATTGACGAAAAAAACAAATGCACACTCTCAAATGCCATTTTTTTTCGCTCTAAATTCATTTTTCAAGACTCGCCCTCTGTTTTTTAAGAATTTTTAATACATTGTTGTAAGATGCGTAAAGTCAAATGTTTACTGTTTGATATTTGCGTGAATATGTGTCTTGGTATAAAGAAATAATAAAAAATATCTAAACTCAATTCAAAAATATTAAAAGTTTAATTATTTTTGCATTCAAATCCTGCAACAATCCCCAAAAATAATAAAGTCATGAAAACGCCCAAATTTCTCTTCTCCTTGCTGGTTGTTTCAATTGACACTGTTGTGCAAATCACCTCCTGCACATCAGATTCTCTTTCGACTCCAGTTCAAGCTGCCACAATCGAACCGACACATTCGGTCTCCGATTCGCTCCTTTTCGAAAACAATACCACAGGAGTTGACTCTGACAAACAAACAGGCAGCCAGTCTGAAGATGAATGGGATTTTTATTACGATGGATGGTATCTTCCTTATTAATAATTAAAAATATAAATTATGAAGAGTTACAGTAACAAAACCCTCGTCCTCATCCTTGGTCTGCTGGCTGCTGCCGTTGCTTTGACTGCATGGTTCTTCAGTTTAAACATCATATCGGCTGTGACCATCGTTGTATTGGCTGTCGCTATCGTCGCCGCATTCTGCAATAGCGCAATCTCGTTCCGTGCCATCCCGCATCTGGTCATGTTACTCTGTATCGGACAGTATCTGGGACTTTGGCTGTCACGTATCTTCGAAATTGCAACATTCCCCATTCTCAATCATGTTTCGGGCATACCACTCTTTGCCCTCTTCATGCCTCTGACACTCGCCCTCGAAAAATCCGACCGTATTCGTCGTCTGCTCTTCTGCGTCATGGCGATGCTGGGCTTTGCCGCCATGTGCCTCTATATGGCCCACTATCCCGCTATCTTTTATGAATCTATCTATTCTTCTGACAATTTTGTTGTCTCTGTTCGTTTCCTTTTCTTTATCGTGGGTGTTTTTTGTTGTGCCTTCATGGTCCTGTGCGTATGGATGCGCTTCAAAGAACTGCCGCTGCTTTTCCCGTTTGTTTCCGGCAATGCTGTCACCTGGCTCGCCACTGTTTCTTCGCTGGCAGGGGTGGCCCTCTCGTCAGACTTGATTCTTGAGGCTTTCATCTCCCAGCTTGGCTGGCAGATCTTCTTCGCTGCAGCTACTGTTATTGCAGCTTCAGGCATCCTTTTCGCCGTGGCGCTCACAGGCTGGTACTGTTTCGTCTCCACCCGTCGTCTCCCACGTCTGGCATTCGTCTTGTTGATTGCGCTTGGCCTGGCCGTTTTTACAGAAATCTCTTCCTTGGTAAAACGCGAGGCACTCACTTATTTTATGAATTGGATGACAACGTAGTATGCGTCAGAAACCTGTTTGCGATCGGGTGTTTCTATGAAAAAATGGTGAATAATACATGCTGATTTTATCAATCATATTTTTGACCTGCGCTTTGGGAAGTGCCCTGATAACAATAAGAGATGTCAGGCTTAGGAGGGAATTTGTTGCTGGCGTATTGCTGGCAATATCCTGCCTGTGTCTTGGTCTGGTGTTTCTCTTGAACTATATGGGTTCGATCAGTGACAGTGCAATAATGAATATGGGTGATTCGTTTGAAATAATAAACTGGTAAAAACTTATTTATGAAAGACAGTAAATTGATTGTCGGGATAGGGGAGTGTCTGTTCGACTCCTTTACCGACGGGACAAAAGAACTTGGTGGCGCTCCGGCAAATTTTGCCTACCATGCAGGACAGCTGATGGGTATGGAGAACGCCCTTTTGATAAGTGCTCGCGGCAATGATGCTAATGGTACACTGCTGGAGGAACAACTCGACAAACGGCACCTTCGCAGGATTATGCCAATCGTCCATGACCGTCCAACTGGCGTTGTGGATGTGGCACCGGGCCCTTCGTATGTGATAAACGAAGGCGCGGCCTACGATGCTGTACCTTTCACTCCTGAGATGGATGTTGCGGCTCGTAAGGCAGCGGTGGTGTGTTTCGGCTCGTTGGCTCAGCGCAGCGAGGTCTCACGAAACACAATCCTTCGTTTACTCGATGACACTCCGTCCGACTGCTTAAAAGTGTTCGACATTAACATCCGACAGCACTACTACAACCGCGAAATCATCGACAATTCGCTGCACAAATGCAATATCTTGAAGTTGAATGAGGATGAGCTGCCGGAAGTGTGCCGGATGTTTGGAATGGTTTTGGACACGCCTGAAGATGCTTGCCGGGATATCATGTCTATGTGGAATATCGACACGGTGATATACACTTGTGGAGCGGTCGGCTCCTATGTCTATACTCGGGAAATGTCGTCCTATATGAAAAGCCCAAATGTTGATGTGGCCAATACTGTTGGCGCGGGCGATTCGTTTACGGCAACTTACTGCTGTGCAGTCCTGTCGGGCATGAGTGTACGCCAAGCCCATGGTTTGGCTGCCAAGGTAAGTGCGTTCGTCTGCACGCAACCAGGAGCAATGCCGGTTATACCAGAAAGCATCCGTGCTCAATTCAGGACATGAACGCCGAGTCCAATGAATATATTATATTGGGTCCGCCTGTCTCTATGTTCCGTACTGTGTCAAACGGCTTGCCTGTCCGTTCCCTCAGCTCCTTCAGAAATCGCAGCACGGGCTCGGGTATGATGTAGTCGCCTTTTTCATTATCGTAGAATGCTATACTGTATATGTATGCTTCCATCTTGCATCGCTCCCCATTCTCGTCTACCAGCGCCAGACGCAGGGTGTTCTTTTCTTCCTTGGGGTAGTTGAATGCCTCGTTGACCAGCAGGACGCTCTTGTTTGACGAGGCGAATGTTTTTTTGTTTAGCGTTTTGTAATTGTCGGGCCATGAATTACCAAGCATCTTCCTGTATTTATCAGTCGTCCCGCTTTGATTTGTCGTGGTGTAGACGCTTATGTCTTCGTGCGTCAGTAGCTGCTTCAGCTCCTCTATGCTTATCGTGTCAGTCCTTTCCAGTTCCTTGAATTCTTTCCGTGGCCACAGCTGCACAACCATCGGGACCTCGCCGACCTTGTATTCGATTATTTTCCGGTACTTTACAAACTCTTCCGAGTCGATACCGATATCATTCAGAAGGTCTTGGAAACTGGTAATCTTCATCGATGAAAGCACAACGAAATAGTGGGTCCGGTTCTGATTATCGCCCATAACATCCTCCAGTAGCATCCACCATGCAATCTTGGAGGAATGATGGATGTATAACGAATTGGGGAATAGGCTTATCAGACTGTCGGCTATGTCGTCAATAAAGTTCTTTGTCGTCACTCCGCCTTCAAACAGAATTATGGGTTTCTTGAGCTCACCGGCTGTTGCTTTTCCTGTGTCTCTATTCTTCTTGCCTTGCTCCACTCCGTATATCACCATTCCTGTCAGCACCATCAACAACAGGGCTATCGCAATGTAGAGCATACGCCGACTTTTCTCCCATGCCTTCCACTTCACGTAGTTGGGCGCCCCCATCATACTGTCGACCATCTTTGTGACGTTCTGCAACGAGTCGTCCACGCGCTCCTTGTCATACCCGTACATAGTCCGGTCCAGCCATGCTAACGCCTCATGCGTCTCTGCGTCAGAGATCCTCTTTATCAGTTCCTGCAACTGGCTCCGCTCATATAGGTTGTATCGGTAGATCCTCACTCCTTTAAAGCCTTCCGCCACACGTTGCCCCAGTATCTTAAGTTCTTTGTAAAACCCTTCGTCGGGTTTTATCTCCTCAATGTTTCCGTCCAAAAAGACTAGTACTATCCGGGCATTCTTGAGAATAGTCAGGTTCTCGTCATTATTGATTTTCTCTTTCTCGTTGATGTCGAAAAATACGGTATAACCTTCTTTTTCAAGATGGTCTGCTACATTCTTCACGATAGGCACGTTTTCGTGTCGCCTTCCTTGCTGGTAGGATATGTATATGTCGTATTCCATGGCGATTGGATTTGTTTTGTGCTGGATGAAAGTAGGTTATGTAGGGTGCTTGTGTGCAGGCATCCCACTGGTGAATTTTTCCCTTCAAGCTTTTTAGAGCTTTTTCGGAGGTGCAAAAATACACTTTTTTTTTCGATTGCGTCACTTTTTTCTCACCTCTTTTGCCCGCTGTCCTAATGGTATCAGGTAGTACACTGATTGTGAGTCCCTGAAAAACTCCACGGCGCCGCGCCGCTTCCAGAAGGCGTGTGTAGTCAGTCGGTGCATCACCGGAACGAAGATAAAATCGTACCGCGCCTCCAGCTCGTCCCATATCTCCATCAGCATCTGGTGGCTTAACGGGGTGCAGTGACGGTAGTCTTCGGCAATGATGAACGAGAATACGGCCGTATAACGCATCGCGTTGAGCTGAGCCAGCAGCTCCGGGGCCTCGCTAACAATGGCGTCGGTCTCCTCTTCTATACGGTAGTCGCTCATGTTCAGTAGTCCTACCGTCTGCCCGGTTTCGTCGGTGGCTTTGACGCTCAACGGCCAGTTGAAGTGCAGGTGTTCTACCCACCAGGTTACTTCGCTATGCTCGAAACCATATTGGCGTGTAATCCATTCAATGGTTTCGACACTGTCGTCAGGGCTCATACGATGCAAGGTGATGCTCATATCTGTTCGAAGGTTAAAATGTTGTAGCTGAGAAGCAACTCAGGATGGTATGACGTTTTCGACTTGCGCAGCCCCTCAAGGCCCATATCCTCTTCGCGGTTGATGTATTTGAACTCTGGCGGCAAATGTATTGCCATTTGCTGGTTGATGATGTTGAAGGCTCCGTCTATGCTGCGGTCGGCTTTCTCAACGCATGTGTCGAAAGTGTCGTGGGTCACTGCGGCACCAAAGCTGAAGGCTATCATTTTGCCGTCAACAAAAATGGAGCCTCCGTACATGTCCAAATCGTTCCATTGCCTGAAAATGGTTTCGATCATTTTGTGCTCGCTCTCTATCGTGTTGCCATACCAAGGGTTGTCGTGGTGCACTTCGTCGCGCCAAAGTTGCTCCAGCATCCGGCATTGGTCGAAGAGGTCGGGCGTAAGCTCGCGAAATTCGAAACCTGGATGCTCGCTGAGAAATTTGTTGACGTGGTTTCGCTTGGCCTTTAGGTTTTTGCCTTTCAGTTGCTCCAGCTCTTCGCGTAGGTAGATGTAGTCGTAGCTGTTGCGCAATGGTTCGACAGTGACGGCATCCCCATATCGCTCCTTCAGGTCGTCGGCCCATCTATCTTCGACTGCTATGAGCATAAGCCCTTCTTGCTCTGTTTCCCGAAGGGCTTCAATGAGTTCGTTTTGTGGTATTGTCGCCGAGTTGATGAAATAGGCTGGCTGGCGATGGTCGAAGAGATAGCGGAAAATGACAGCGCCATCCAGCAGACACACCGTGGTGTCAAATAGAAAGCTCCATCCTATCAGGTTGGCAAAGGTGAAGTTGCAGTTGCGCAGGCCAGAGTGGAGTGTGATGGTTTGTACGTCCTGTTTGTCGTTGAGCGTAAGGGGATGAAACTGTAGGGTAGGGTGTGATGTTGTCATTTTTTGCTATTCAATGTGTTTTGTCGCAGTCAGCATTCTGTCGTGTCCGCGGAAATCCCTATGAACCTCTGTGTAGAACCCATATTCCTCAAATAGTTCTGCTGTCTCGAGTCCTAATTGTTCGTTGATTTCGACTATGACATTTCCACTGTCTTTAAGGTGTTTTTCTGCTGTCCTTGCAATTGTGCGGTAGAAGCGTAGCGGGTCGTCGTCGGGTACGAAGAGGGCACTGTGCGGTTCCCAGTCAATCACGTTGTGGTTCATTGTCTCTATCTCGCTCAGCATCACGTATGGGGGATTGCTGATTATGAGGTCGAAACGGCTGTCTTCTAACGTGAATAGAGCTGAAAGTATGTCGTCCTGCCTAAAGTCGATTTCGACGTTGTTGATAGCTGCGTTGTGACGAGCCTTGGATAATGCATCGGCCGATATGTCGATGGCAGTCACCTGCGACTGCGGCAGATGTTTAGCGAGTGCAATGGCAATGCATCCGCTACCGGTGCAAAGGTCAAGGATTCTTGATTTTGAATTTTGAATTTTGAGTTTTGAATTGTGTTCGATTGTCCAGTTGACAATCTCTTCGGTCTCGGGACGGGGGATAAGTGTATTTTTGTCCACTTCGATGTGGCATCCGCAGAACTCTGTCCAGCCTACAATATGCTGTATAGGTCGCCATTGCTTCAGGTCTTCCACAGCCCAGTGGAAACGCAGCAGATCACTTTGGTTGACGGTGTCGTCACGGTGCATGAGCATATCGGTCAGCGTCCAGCCAAATAAGGCTTCGAACAACATACGCACAAACATCTTTATCTCGCTATCAGGATATAACCCTGCGAGCTCGGTATGGAAATACCGCTCGATGTCGCGAACCTTGTTCGATGGTATGTGCATATCTGTTGTGTTCATAGGTTGCCCTTTCCTAATACTCCTGCTCGCAAGCGAGCGAAATCTCGTAGATCTTGTAAATTTATTCCGACTTCGTCGGAAATGCTGCCGCGTCAGCCCGCTTTCCGTTATCATTGCCTTCGGCAAGAAATTTCACAAATCAATTTCAAATTTTTTCAATTTTTTCTTCCGTTTACTGTTTTTCGTTTTGGTTTTCGTTTTGGTTTTGGTTTTCGTTTTCGTAAGAAGTTCTCCGCTTTCCGCTCTCCGCTTGTTTTGTTCTCCTGCTCGCAAGCGAGCGAAATCTCGTAGATCTTGTAAATTTATTCCGACTTCGTCGGAAATGCTGCCGCGTCAGCCCGCTTTCCGTTATCATTGCCTTCGGCAAGAAATTTCACAAATCAATTTCAAATTTTTTCAATTTTTTCTTCCGTTTACTGTTTTTCGTTTTGGTTTTCGTTTTGGTTTTGGTTTTCGTTTTCGTAAGAAGTTCTCCGCTTTCTGCATTCACTTCCTTCCGAAATCTGCCGGAATCTCGCCCCAATGGTCGGTGTCCCATTTCAGGATTTGCGTGCTATAGCGATTGTTGTGCAGCCATGCCTCGGCTCGCCGTATAATCTCATACAACTTCTCCGTCTCTGGAGTCAGCGCCAGCTTTGTCCGGCATTGCTTTGCTTTTATCCAGTTGATGGCGTTGACGGAGTCTGAATATAATATCGTGTTTAGATTGTTCTTCTTTATGTAGGCCAATCCGTGTACTATGGCAAGAAACTCTCCTATGTTGTTGGTGCCCAACGGTGCTTTGAAGTGGAATAGCTGTGTTCGGCTGGCAACGTATACTCCTTGGTATTCCATGACACCGGGGTTGCCGCTGCAGGCTGCGTCGACGGCAATGGCGTCGAGTATCGGTTTCGGACCCTGCGCGTCGGGGCGCACAACCGTCATTCCTTCGTTGTCCACCGTAAGTATTGACGCTCCTTTGGTTTGTTGTTCAATCACCGAAGCCGCCATTTCGGGTCCTA
This sequence comes from uncultured Bacteroidales bacterium, assembly GCA_946613135.1. Classification (GTDB taxonomy): domain Bacteria; phylum Bacteroidota; class Bacteroidia; order Bacteroidales; family P3; genus Colimorpha. The sequence continues at coordinate 5,709 of CAMOFI010000037.1, read as the reverse complement.
TGCGCAGAGCCTGCTCGGCCAGCGTGCGGCTCTCGTATGACTTGAACTTGGCTCCGGCGACGCCTCTTATCTGCTTCTCGCACTCGGCCCAACTGTCGTATATGCCAGGCTGGTTGCCCTGCCAGACTACATAGTATTTCTGTTTTTTTGCCATCGCTGTTTCAGAAAAAGAGCGGTTGCGCTTTACAACACAACCGCTCTTCGCTTGATTTTGAATTATAAAACTGGAATTTGAAATTCAAATTTCTTTTTCGTTATTCAAAATGAATTAAGCACCAAGTTCAAGGCGTTTGAAACCAGTACATTTCAGTTCTTTGTCGGTGCGGGCGATGAAGTCCTTGACGCTGACCTTGCTTTCCATGATGTATTCCTGGTTCATCAGGGTGTTTTCCTGGAAATATTTGTTCAGGCGGCCTTTGGCAATGCCTTCAATCTTGCCTTCCGGCAGGGTGGCAGCAGTTTCGGCTCCCACTTTTTCCTTGATTTCGCGGGCCATCTTGGCTTGCTCTTCGGTAATCCATCCCTTTGCCATATTGGAGTTGATATGGTCGTCGCTGTCCACATGTGCAGGGTTGATGCCGGCTTTCTTCAATGCGGCTTCTACTGCTTTCTGTGTCAGTTCTTCTTTGGTTTTTTCGCGATAGACGTTCAACTCGGTGTCGATGACATTCTGAGGAACACTCTGCTCGTCGAGAGCCACAGGACGCATAGCAACAACTTGCATAGCAACGTTGTGTCCAACCTCGTCAAATCCAGCCTTGTTCATTCCTACTATCGAGGCCATGCGGTTGCCTGGGTGGACGTAGGCGTAAACTTTTTCAGCTTCGAGGGTCTCGAAGTGGGCCAGTTCGATTTTCTCGCCAATCTTAGCGATCTGGTCGGTGATGGCGTCGGCGACACTGGTACCATTGAGGTCCATTTTCAGTACCTCTTCCTTCGTGGTGAGGTGCTGAGCCATAGCGGTGTCGATGATGGAGTTGGTGAAATCAACAAAGCCGGCATTGGTGGCTACGAAGTCGGTCTCGCAGCTTACCATGATGATGGCGCCATAGTTGCCCATGCTTTTGGCAAGGACGCAGCCTTCGTTGGCGTCGCGGTCAGCACGCTTTGCAGCCATTTTCTGACCTTTCTGGCGCAGCAGCTCGATGGCTTTCTGTACATCGCCGTCGCATTCCACAAGGGCTTTCTTGCAGTCCATCATGCCTACGCCTGTCAGTTGGCGCAGCTCGTTAACCTGTTTTGCAGTGATATTTGCCATATTGTTGACTCCTTTTTTTATTGATTGTTTGTAGGATTGCTTTTTCTTCTGGGACGACGCTGGCGGCCTTCTTCGCGGCTTTCTTCCTTGGTCTCTTCAATCGTGACGTCGTTTTCCTCTTCGTTGACCTCTTCGTCGACGGCAACATTGTTCTCCTTGTCGAGCATTCGCTCGTTCAGACCTTCCTGGATGGCTTCCACCATATATTTAAGGATGGCAGCGATCGACTTCGATGCATCATCGTTTGCAGGAATCGGGAAGTCGATAAGGTCGGGGTTGCAGTTGGTGTCGACCAAAGCGAAGGTCGGGATGTTAAGACGGCGTGCTTCAGCAACAGCAATGTGCTCCTTGTTGATGTCGATGACAAACAGGGCGCTGGGCAGACGGGTCAAGTCGGCAATGCTGCCGAGGTTCTTGTCCAACTTGGCACGTTCGCGCTGCACCTGCAGACGCTCGCGTTTCGAGATGTTGTTGAAGTCTTTGTCGTGCATCATCTGGTCAAGGGCGTTCATTTTCTTGACGGCCTTGCGGATGGTGGTGAAGTTGGTCAGCATTCCGCCAGGCCAACGCTCGGTGACGAAGGGCATATCTACTGCCTTTACCGTTTCGGCGACAACATCTTTGGCCTGTTTCTTGGTGGCGACAAAGAGAATCTTCTTGCCTGAACGGGCAATTTGTTTCAGTGCTGCTGCAGCCTCTTCGGCTTTGGCGATGGTCTTCTGAAGGTCAATAACGTGGATGCCGTTGTGCTCCTTGAAGATATAGGGAGCCATCTTGGGATTCCATTTTCTTTTGAGGTGGCCAAAGTGGCAACCTGCGTCGAGCAATTCTTCGAATTTTAATTCTGTCATTTTTTTTGATTTGTTTACGTTCCTTTAACCAATCGCAGAGTAGTCCATAGAGCCCGGTTTTTCAGCAGTCCTATGCTGCCGAAGTGGCAACAGGGCAGAGTCTCCGCAATTTGGATGCTAAACTGTTGATTTTCGTTTTGCTTTTTAGCCGTTCCAGTCCTGTCGGGCCAACATTAACGTTTGCTGAACTGGAAGCGCTTACGAGCTTTGGGCTGACCGGGTTTCTTACGCTCGACCATACGCGGGTCGCGCATAAGAAGACTCTTGGCCTTCAGTGCGGGACGGTCTTCGGCGTTGTTCTCGCACAGAGCACGGGCAATGGCCATTCTCAGAGCCTCTGCCTGGCCGGTGATTCCGCCACCGTCAAGGTTGGCTTTGACATCCCATTTGCCTTCTGCGTCGACAATCTGGAAAGCCTGGTTGACGATGAACTGTAGCGGACCAGTCGGGAAGTATTCCTTATAGTCTCTGTTGTTGACGGTGATTTTTCCGCTGCCGGGTTTCATGTATATACGGGCAACAGCGGTCTTTCTTCTACCTATAGTGTTAATTACTTGCTCCATTGCTATTATCTTATATCGTTAATGTTGATGACTTTGGGGTTTTGCGCCTGGTGCGGATGCTCGCTGCCGGCATAGACGTACAGGTTGCGGTAGAGGGCGTCTCCCAGTCTGTTCTTCGGAAGCATTCCGCGGATGGCGTGCTCCAGAATGCGCTCGGGATGGCTGTTCAGAAGCTTTGCGGGAGTGGTCTCACGCTGTCCTCCTGGATATCCGGTGTAGCGCTGGTAGATCTTGTCAGTCATTTTCTTACCCGTGAAAACAACTTTCTCTGCATTAATGATGATAACATTGTCACCGCAGTCAACGTGCGGAGTAAAGCAAGGTTTGGTCTTGCCTCTCAGGATGTTGGCAACGCGAGTGGCCAAGCGTCCTACGGTCTGGTTTTCTGCATCGACGAGAACCCATTCTTTCTTGACGGTGTTCTTGTTTGCCGATACGGTTTTGTAGCTTAATGTACTCATTTTTCTTTTACGATGATGTTCTTAAATTTTTTTTCGACACTGCCTCTCAGCAGTGCCCGATTCCTTTTTTCTCTATTGATTTCAAGGTGTGTTTTGTGGCTGACGGATAATCCTCGAACATACCTATCCCTCTGAAGCAGAAGATATTGAACGGGTAATCATCTCTTCTGGCAACATTTTTAGAGGGTGCAAAATTACGTACTATTTTGAAACTGACCAAATTTATTTGTTCATTTCTTCCAAAAAATGTTGATAATTTTTGGGGACGCAACAAAGCAAACCAGTCTTTTGTGTGCCTATTGTAGTGGCTATGACATAGAGTTCGCCTCCTTCTTTCAGTCCCAGTTGTTTCTGCAGTTCGGCGGCAGCCACAGGATAGTTGCGCGTAATCACGTGAGCCTTCCTGTCGGGAATGAGCGCGGCGATGGCTTTCTTGTTGAGTGAAACTTCTTTCAGCACACAAAAGGTGCGTCCCATCCAGTCGTGAAAGTTGTCGCTGGTGTAAAGGTGTGTGTTCCTCGCCAGTTTCTGCATTCCCCATTTGTCACTCAGCAGTTTGTATGGCCCGCCTTTCATCAGTGACGCGTCGGGCTCGTAAATGTAGCGCCCCACGCTCTTGCAATAAACGCACTCTGCTTGGGCTTCCTGACTGCGGGTGAACGGTTCGTTGTTGTATACTCCGTCGCCGGAAATGATGTCTGTGCAGTGTATTCTGGCTTCCAAGTCGCTGTCGCCACAGACGAAAACCAGTTCTTTGCATTCATTTCTCACTGCCACTACGTATACATCGCTGACGTTGCCCAGTTGCTCTATTCCCTTGTCGATGTCCATCATAGGTGATGCTTTGACCATCAGGAAGTCGCAGTGTCCAGTCAGCAGCCCTTTGTGTTCCAGAATGTTGGGCGTGCAGTCCTCGAATGCTGCAACCTTTTTGCCGTGCGTGTCTCTACGCGCGGGATCAATAAATATAACATTGTATTTCTTTTTGCTGTTGCGCAGCCATTCTATGCCGTCACCGCAGTGTACAGCTATGTTGTTCAGCCCGAGGACGCTGCTATTGTGCTCCATCAGACGGCACAGTTCCGCGTTGCATTCCACATAGTCTACTTCTGTGTCTGGCATCTTTGCAAAGGCGATGCTGTCTATTCCCATTCCGCCCGTCAGGTCGGCGATGCTCAATTGATGTTGCCTTTCGCCGTAGATACTCCGAATGATGTCAGCTTTGTGGAAAGCGGTTTCTTCCGACGATGCCTGCTCGCGGTTCAGTCGGGGCGGGTAGAGGTAGTCGTCGTAGTACGGCAACGATTGCCATTTCTCGCTGGCAGTACGACGCCCTTCTATCTGTTGCACGGCAAATTCTACGTCTATGTCAGGATAGCGTTGTTTGTGTAGCAGTAGCTCAAACGGGTTGTCATTGATATGCTCTTTGGCAAAAGAAATAGTCTCCCGCTTCGCGAAATCTTGGAAATCCTGGAAATTATCTTTCTCTGTCATTGTTGGTACGGGCGAATCTTGGAAATCTTTTTGAATCTTGGGAAAGGGTATTCTCGCAAAGCGTGAATTATAATAGTTCGCTTGATGCTGTTGTTTGGATAGTCTCCCGCTTCGCGAAATCTTGGAAATCCTGGAAATTATCTTTCTCTGTCATTGTTGGTACGGGCGAATCTTGGAAATCTTTTTGAATCTTGGGAAAGGGTATTCCCGCAAAGCGTGAATTGAAAATGTTCGATGGTATTGACTTCGATTGGCGCTTGATTAAATAGAGGTGAAATATCGGTTGGGTACTTTTATCATACCGTGAGCGAAATCGTCTTCATTGAAATTTATCAGCCAGCCAAATGGTTTGTTTGTCAGTTTCAGATATGTTCTTATCTGCTTGTAGTGCAGTGAGCTTAGTTCTTCGACGGATTATAACTCTACGATGATGGTGTCGTCTATCAACAAGTCAATTTTAAGGTCGTTGCTTACAACGTTTCCCTTGTATACAACTTGAACGGGAACTTGCGATTTGACTTCGATATTGCGTAGTCGCAATTCTGCAATCAGCGCTTTCTCGTAAATTGATTCCAACAGTCCCGGTCCTAACTGATTGTAAACTTCCATTGCGGCACCGCGAATTTGGTACGACAGAGCCTTCAGCCGTTCCTCAAAAGAAATGCCCATATTCCATAACAATTTATTTGCTGATCAGATACTTATAATATGGATTGACATATTATTATCTTTATTTAACTAATATAAACTAAGTTAGATGTTGTGCGTCAGCATTTCCGACTTAGTCGGAAATAATTTCCAGGATTTCTTTTTATTTCCAAGATCTGCACTAAAAGCGAGTGCTTAGGATTTCCAAGATTTCTACGATTTCCGCCGCAGGCGGGGAACATTTTCTGGGTAGAAACTTCACTCTCACCAGCGGCAGAAATGCGGAAAGAATCAATACACTCCCTGCTCGTGCAGTTTCTTCAGGCGGTCCACCACCATCGGACGGTCTTCCTTGTAGGTGACGCCGAACCACTGGGCTGTGGTCTTCAGCACGCGCATTGTGGCGTAGCCGTTGGCAAGGAAGGTGTTGACGG
>CAMOFI010000036.1 GCA_946613135.1 uncultured Bacteroidales bacterium | reverse complement strand
GGTGTGATTCCTTACGACAAGATTGAGCAGTTCTTCTTCGACAATCTGAAGTAAAACAGATTGTCATACGTAAAAAAAGCGGAACCGTAGGGCTCCGCTTTTTTCTTTGCCTGAAAGCGGAAGGTCCGTCAGGCAACAGTTGCTTCAATTATAGCTAAATCTTTAATCGCTTTAGACCATCATGGTCAGGAAGTTTTCGTAGCCCAGCTTGTCGATGTAGTTGAGGTACTTTTCTTGCCTCAACATAGTGCAAACACTTCGTGATCGCCCTCTGCATTGACTTCGTCTACGTAGCCTGGCTTCGGAAATACAAGCAAACTTGTTCTTCGCTCAGTTTTGGCAACTTACGGCTTGACAAGGCCGTCGGGTTTATTATGAAATTCTGTCAAAGGACTCAAAACAGACAATAAAACGGGCGGTTGTGCGTTTGAATGAAGAACACAAAAAAACAGAACATTAAGCAATATACAACATGAAGAAAACACTACTGATACTTGCAATCGCAGTGCTGGCATTGTCATCGTGCGAGAAAGAAAACGTAAAACCGACACAGAGTGATCCCGTGACGCTGAGCTGCGTACGACCCGAATATTTGAAGACGGGTGACACAGTAGCGCTTATTTCGCCTTCTTATTTTACTCCTATGGAGAACGTGCAACTCACCGCTGACCTGCTGCGGTCGTGGGGCTTAGTGCCAATCATAGGCCCCAATGTAGGCAAAGTGGTTGACGGCAAATATGCCGGCACAGTGGACGAGCGTACCAGCGACCTGCTGTGGGCTTTCGACCGGCCCGGCATCAAGGCCATCATCTGCAACCGCGGCGGCTACGGCACCATACAGCTCATCGACCAGATACCGCTGTCGCGTCTTTCGGCGTCGCCCAAATGGCTTGTCGGCTTTAGCGACATCAGTACTCTCCACGGCCTGCTGAGCCGTGCGGGCGTGATGAGCATGCACGGCACTATGAGTTCGTTTCTGGCACAAGGCGGCACTGACGAGACCAGCACCCTGATGCGCGACCTGCTGATGGGACAGGTGCCTCGCTACCAGCTGCCTGCTCATCAGCAGAACCTCCTTGGCACGGCTTCCGGTGTGCTCGTCGGCGGCAACCTTTGCACTTTCGTGCCAAATATCGGCAGCCAGGCAGACGCAACAATGGGCCGCGACCTGATTCTCTTCGTCGAAGAAGTGGGGGAGTCGATGCACAACATCGACCGCCAGATGCGCATCCTGAAGATGAACGGCGTGCTTGACCGCTGCAAGGGTGTCGTGCTGGGCGAGTTTTCCGACTGTGGCTCGGAGTTCACATACGAGAACGTCGAAGCCATGATTCGTCAAATCATTGAGCCTTATGGCATACCGATGCTCTGCGGTTTCCCTGCCGGCCACGGTGACATTAATCTGCCGCTCGTTATGGGTGCTCCCGTCACCATCGACGTCCGTGCCGACGGCGCCACGCTGCAGTTCGACATCGACGGCCAGCAGCGCGATATCAACGTCACAGACATCAATGGTTCAAAAACCTCGCTTGGACTTCGATTGAAAATGGCAGGAAAAAGACTGTAAAATATGTTGATTGAAAAATACAGACATAAATATACTGTGACGGCTTCAGATATGACAGCCGACTATACGCTGACTCCCAATGCAATACTGATGTTTGCCCAGGACTGTTTTGCCCGAATGATGACGCTCTGCAACGTGGCGGCATTCGATGTCGTGAAGGACAACCGTATGTGGGTCATTACGGAATATACGGCCGACGTTGGGCCGTTGTTGGCATTTTGGTCGGAGGAAGTTGATGTGGAATTGTGGGTCAGTGAGTTGACTTCGCTACGCATCTATATCGATTTCCGGATTGTCAGAGCCGGCAGTGAACAGCTCGTTGCTAAGGGCTCATTCCAGATGAATATTCTGAACATGTTGAGCCACAAGCTTGAAGCTACCGATTTTTTGCAGGGTCGCTTTGCCGTGCTGCCTGAAATGATGACTCATAGCCACAAGAAACAGCGTTTTCCCAAGGAGGGTGTCCTGTTGGCGCAGACGGAACACAAGGTTACGCGGCTCGACGTCGACTTCAACGGGCACATGGGTAACCGGGGATATGTCGATCTTGCGTTGCTGACATTGCCCGACGACCTTTTGCGCAGTCGGCGCCTGACGCAGATGACTGTCCATTGGCTGCACGAGTCGCATATGGATGATGTCCTGCACTGTTCCACCTTTGGCATTGTTGACAGCAATGACACGTACTTGCACACCATTGCAGGTCCAGAAGGCACATCCGTTTGCGAACTGCTTACGCGCTGGACGCCAGACTGTGTGACTCCAAACATAGCAGAGACCCTGGTCCGAAAATAGTGGAATAATACAGGAAAAGTTTCTTTTGAACCACGTAAATTGCAGAAAACAGCGTGTGATAAAGATGCCGGCCGGGATGATATTATGTTTTTCTGCGAAAAAAACACAAGCAAATGGTGCTTATGCTTGAAAACAAAAATCAAGTAAATGAGTTATGACGAATAATACCGGTTTTGAGCAATCTGTTGCAAGCATCCCTCAAGGTCAAGAGCGTGTCGGTGGGGACTTGGCTTTGGGAGACGGAAAGCGAAAAAAAACGGCATACGCTTCGCCTATAGGTGCTCTTTTGCTCGAAATGGAAGGCCCGACGCTAAAGGCGTTGCGCGTAGCGACGTCTGTCGGCGAAAATGTAAGTCAGTGTGACAATGCCCTCGTTCTCCGTTGGCTTGACTGCTTTTTCTCAGGCAACGAACCGGACTTTCTGCCGCCACTCGATCCTCATGGTACGCCATTCCAACGTCGCGTGTGGCAGGAGTTGCTGAAGATACCATACGGCAGCACGGTCACCTATGGTGAGCTGGCACGCCGCGTAGGCTGCCGATCTGCACAGGCTGTGGGGCAGGCAGTGGCCCGTAACCCTATAGCTATCGTCATCCCTTGCCATCGTGTGGTGGCTTCAGGTGGCCTCGGGGGGTATGCTTACGGCAGCTTCTGCAAGCAGAAACTGTTGGAACTGGAAGCAACCACACACTAATTTGTTCTCAAAAATAATTCGACGTCATACATACGAAAAACAGGTGCTGGACGTTTAAGATATATTATAAAATAGAGGAACTGAAAATGAATATAAAAACCATACCCGTATTGCTGCTCACGGGTTATCTTGGCAGCGGCAAGACAACTTTACTGAACCGTATACTCTCCAACCGCCGGGGCATCAAATTCGCCGTCATCGTCAACGACCTCGGCGAGGTCAATATCGATGCCGACCTGATTGAAAAGGGCGGCGTTGTCGGCAAGAAAGACGACAACCTGGTCGCTCTGCAGAACGGATGCATCTGCTGTACGCTAAAGATGGACCTCATAGAGCAGTTGCGCGACATCACCAGCCAGCACCGTTTCGACTATATTGTCATCGAAGCCAGCGGCATCTGCGAGCCGGAACCCATAGCACAGACTATCTGCTCCATACCCACGATGGGGGCGGATTATGTCAAAGACGGGGTGCCGGTAGTTGACAGCATCGTCACCGTGGTTGACGCACTGCGTATGAAAGACGAGTTTGGCAGTGGCAAGAACCTGCTCAAACCCGGCCTTGCCGAGGACGACATCGAAAACCTTGTCATCCAGCAGATAGAGTTCTGCAATATCATCCTGCTCAACAAAGCGTCGGAAGTGGAACCTGCGGAATTGGGCCGCATCCGCGAGATTATCCGCGCCATACAGCCAAAGGCCGAAATCATCGAATGTGACTACTGCGATGTTGACTTCGACAAGATACTGGACACCCGTCTGTTCGACTTTGACCGCGTGGCCACGTCGGCTGCTTGGATCGATGCCATCGAGGGTCATCACGAGGACGAAGATGAAAACGACGAGCATGAACACCATCACCACGACGACGATGACGACGAGCACGAACACCATCATCATGACGACGATGACGACGAACATGAACACCATCACCACGACGATGATGACGACGAGCACGAACACCATCATCACCACCATCATCATCACCATGACGAAGAAGGCGAAGCGGAAGAATATGGCATTTCAACATTTGTCTACTACCGTCGTGAGCCGATGAATATAAGTCGTTTCGATGATTTTGTCGCACGTCGTTGGCCCAAGGGCATAATCCGTGCCAAGGGTATCTGCTGGTTTCTTTCCGAGCCCGACACCTGCTACCTTTTCGAGCAGGCAGGCAAACAGGTATCGCTGCGCGACACTGGCCAGTGGTATGCCACCATGCCCGACGACGAGCTGCTCGACTTTATGCGCCGCAACCCCGACCTGATGCGCGACTGGGACGATACCTATGGCGACCGCATGCAGAAGCTCGTATTCATTGGTCAACACCTCGACCGCGATGCCATCACCGCCGAACTCGACTCATGCCTCTCGAAAATAGAGAAATGAAATATATATTCCGATGGATTTGATACTGAAATATTTCCCGAACCTTACGGACCGACAGAAAGAACAGTTTTCGGCATTGCCGGAGCTCTATGCCGACTGGAACGCCAAAATTAATGTTATCAGCCGTAAAGACATGGATCACTTTGTAGAGCACCATGTGCTCCATTCGCTGGCAATAGCGAAGGTCATTAAATTTAATCCTATGGCTGACATTATGGACCTCGGCACCGGCGGTGGCTTCCCCGGAATTCCGTTGGCTATAATGTTCCCAGAATCAAATTTTTACCTTGTCGATTCGATAGGCAAGAAAATAAAAGTGGTCAGTGATGTCGCAGAAAAACTACAGCTGAAAAATGTCACCGCCGAGCAAATCCGAGCAGAACAGGTGCAGCGCGATTTCGACTTTATTGTATCAAGGGCTGTCACCGACTTGAGCCAGTTTGTGGGGTGGGTAAGGGGCAAGGTGTCGCCAATCCAGTATCATAAGTTACATAACGGCATCATCTACCTCAAAGGCGGGGACCTCGAAGCCGAGCTGGCCCCCTTCCGCAAAAAAGTGCGCACCTGGGATATCGCCGACTTCTTCGATGAACCTTATTTTGAAACAAAAGCGATTATCTATATGCCCCTCGGAAATGCCTCGCGTGGGCGATAGGCGACTGTGTGAGGAATTGTAAACCTTTAACCTATAATACAAATGACCAGTTTTTTCAAAAGATTCGTTCTGTTGTCTTTCTTTGTCTTTGCTATGGGACCTAGTCTCATGGCACAGGCCGACCAGAGCCTTGTCGCCAAAGCCAATGCCGGCGACACAAAGGCGATGTGCACGCTAGCATTCTGTTATGAACGCGGTGCCGGTGTGCCGCTTGACTCGGCCATTGCCCTGCAGTGGTACCAAAAAGCCGCTGCACTTGGCGACGGAGAGGCGTGGCTTCGTGTGTCGCGCTATATGCTGACGGGTACGTTCATCAAGGCAGACACAAACCGCTATTTTGCAATTCGTAAGGAGTGGGCCGATAAAGGACTTCCCAACGGTATTGCTGCTCTGGCTATAGCCTACTATGGCGGATATGGAGTGAAAGCCGACACGGCACACTTTGTCGAGTTATGCCAGCTTGCCGCATCAAAAGGCTCGTCATGGGGCCTGTCGACACTGGGAGACCTATATTCTACGGGAGACTGTGGGTTTCGGACCGACACAAAAAAGGCTGAACAATTCTATAAAAAAGCTCTCAAAACGGGTGATGTGACGGTGAATACCGACCTTGCCTATTTCTATGCACGTATTGGTGACTATAAGAATGCGTGGCGATATCTCACCGAGTCGTTGCGATGGAACGATCCTGCCGCTCGCTCGCTGGAGAGCCAGCTATATTACTATGGTTCGGGCGTCGACGAGGATGAGGTCAAGGCGCAGCAGATTGCGGAGCGACTTGTGGCTGATTTTCCGTCGCAGGCTGCAAATTACGAACTGGCTTCTAGGGTGTTTATGGTTGCCAATCATGGTCGCGACAGTGTGAAAGCGATACAATATCTGATGCGCGGCGCCGAGTTGGGTAATGCCACATGCCGTCTGCGTCTGTGTAGCCACTACTGCGATGCGGGCCGCTATGACGAGGCCATGAGGCTTCTCGATGACGTGCTGCAAAGCGATGCTGGCAATGAGGAAAAGGGGTCGGCATGTATGGCTTATGCTACTCTGTACCAATATGGCGCTGGTGTGGAGCAGAACGACGACTCGAGGGTTGTATGGCTGAAAAGGGGCGTAGACAGATATAACAGTAGCGTTTGTGCCAACAGCTTGGCAGAATACTATATGCAACGAGAATCGTCTGACAGTTGGGGCGACAACGCTCTTGCTGTAAGATACCTCGAACGTGCCATTGAATGTGGCGACACCAATGCTCTTGTTACGTTGGGCAACCTGTATCTTCAGCAAAACAAGTTCTCGGATGCCGAGAAAACATTCGGACGTTTGCTTGAAATGGGGAAGAACGACGGCTATTACTGGCTGGCGCTACTTTATTCGCAGGTGCCGGACGACGCCAAGTCGCTCAACGCTCTAAAGAGGGGCGACAAAGAGGGCAACGCGCTGTGCCGCGAAACCCTCGGTGCCTTGTATGAGCAAGGAGCTATAGGCAAAAAAACCGACTACAAACGTGCCGAAAAATATTACCTCTTGGCTGCTACGCCTCGTTCATACGACAATCTTGGACGTATGTATCTGAACGGCAACTTGGGCAAGCAAGAAGAGAAGGATGTCAAAAAAGGACTGGCATATATTGAGGATGCAGCCAATCGAGGCTATATCGATGCCATATATCACATGGGTTACATCTACGAGACGGGCAGCTATGTCGAGGTGGATCATGTGAAGGCTTTGTCATACTACAAACTCTTGGCCGACAATGGTGTTGCGATGGGTTTCTTCAAAATGGGACTATATTACGAGCTTGGCGACGGCGGTGTTGAGGCCGACTCGACGAAAGCCATCGAGTACTATACCAAGGCTGCCGAAATGGGACATGGCGAGGCTATGTGCTATCTTGGCGACTTTTACCGCATCGGTCAGTTCCTGCCCTTGGACAGGACGAAGGCTTTTGAATATTACGTCAAGGCCGATTCGGTAGGCGAGGAGATAGGCACTTATTATGTGGGGCGTTCTTACCTTGAGGGCTGTGGAGTGGGGATTGATAGCGCTGCTGCCATACCCTACCTCAAAGCTGCAGCTGCCGCCGGGGTGGGTAGGGCTGCATTTTTGCTGGCGGAATTCTACAACTACGGAAAAGGCTCGTTAGGACAGGATGGGGACTCTGCGTCGCACTATTACGTCATGGGACACAACAACGGCAGTGGCGAGGCTAGCTACTATGTGGGAGCTTCTCTGATCAACGAGGGGCATGCCAAGGATGGTGTCTCGTATCTTTATACTGGAGCGCAGCGTGGCAACGTTGACGCTCTGGTGCTCTATGCCTTGTGCCGCCAGGAGGGCTTGGGTATAGAGGCTGATGCCAAGGATGCTTACAGCATACTGGACTATGTTGCCCATGGTGCGAATCATCCTGCTGCATACTATTATCTTGGTCTTGCGCGTCTGAACGGTGAGGGTTGTGTGCAGAGCGAATCGCTGGGTAAGTGCTATCTTGACACGGCTGCCATGCTTGGCAACGTTAAGGCAATGTCGACCCTCGGAGTCTGCTACCTGAACGGCTATGGCTGTCAGCGCGACACGGTGGAGGCAGTGCGCTGCTACCGCAACGCTATCGAGGCTGGCTCGCTGGATGCCTGCAACAGGCTGGGCTACCTCTATGAGGCTCAGGAAAACTACGACAGTGCGGTGGCATGCTATCGTAAGTCGATGGAAGGTGGCAACCTTGAGGGTTATTGCTGCCTTGGGTTGTGTTATGAAAAAGGTCGAGGAGTCATATTGAGCTACAAACGGGCGTATGAGCTTTATAAGGCTGCTGCCGACGCTGGCTATGGGAGAGGTTATGTGATGCTGGCGTTCTGCTACCTCGAGGGTATCAATGTGGAGGCAGACCCTGTTGAGGCTCTGAGATTGTTCGAGAAAGGCGGCGAGGCCGGCAATGTCATTGGAATGTATAATGCAGGCTCGCTGCTCGAGGATGGTGAGGATGGCGTTCAACGCGATATGAAACGTGCCAAGTACTGGTATTCACAAGCCGCCGCACGCGGCTATGAACCAGCACTAGAGGCTCTGAAAAGGATGAAGTGAGAGGCGCTTGGTTATTGCTTTAAAAGAACGGCAAAGGTGTTTGGACCTTTGCCGTTCTTATTTTTTTTTGGGGGTGGGTATTCTTTTCTGCTCAAGTAGCAGATATAAAGATTATAATAAGATTTTTTTGATCCCGATTTGAGATCATGCAATAAGAAAGACCGATTGTGCGGAAGTATTTTTTACTAAAGTGCAGCAATACAATCGAGTGTCGAAATTTGTTTTGATGCTTGTTTAGATGTCTTATTGTTTAATTTGTTGTTTGATTGGCAATTGTAGAGTTTTTGCTTTGCAATTGCCTTTTAAGTGCCCAAAAATGACAAAATGAGTCATTCTTTTTTCGTGTTTTTATAGCACAAGGTGAAGAATTTGTAAAAATAATATATTCAAAATCAATATCAAATAAAAAATATTTTATAAATCGAAAAAAATACAATAAGATTTGCTATTTTTGCTTGCAGAATAGCTCCTAATGAATAATATGTTTAATTCTAAAATTTCATGTTTATGAAGACCAAAATTTGTTTCTTTAGCCTAATTTTTTTAGCAGTGGGTATTAATAATGCTTTTGCCCAGAGTACAGAACCGGCACCATCCGACACGGTGAAATGGGAGGGTAAAATTTTCAGATTTAGTCAGTCTTATGTGACTGACGATGGCACCGCTGTGTCTGAATATGTATATTTAGAGGACGCTAAAAGCAGACTTGTCCTTGAGGTGTCTACTAATCCCGCCAGGAAGCAGACGTTGCTGATACGTGAGTTCTTGCATCCTTGGGGTCCGGAAACAAAGGAGGTATACCTTCTTTCTGTAAAATCAAAGCGCTATGGTGACATGTATTCCGCTGCCGGATTGTAGAACATTCTGCCTCCATGGTAGCAAATGAGGCAAAGACTTATGCGGTTTGGTTTGCCCAGTGTTTGCCTATAATCGTAGAGAGAGGTTGTAGTTTGCATTATAGTAGTCGTAATAGTCGTCGTCGAATTCGTATAACTGACTTGGACGCGTGCTACCTGCAATCTTTATCGGCTTGCCGTCCTCGTCCTTGCTTTCTTTCACCAGCTTGCGTTCCTTGACGAGTGTTTTCTTAAGATTGCTTATCTCCAATGGCTTGTTGGCTATGAGTTGGTACATCGCGTGTAGTTGCTGAAAACTGAAGCGGTAGTTCCCATCGGCGGTGCGGAAGAAGTTTTTCCCGACAGCCCTTAGTCTTGCCTGTTGGCGCAAAACTTGCAATGCATTCAACACAACGTAGCTGTGATCGAATAACATTTGGTATTTCCGAGGGTCGCCGTTGTCAGTCCATATTGTATCCCTTGTCTCGCTCTCGCCGGGTAGGCATTTGCCTAATGAGATGTCGTATAATGTTCTGCCATCAGAAGAAGTATTGTCCTTCAAGATTTTATATAGCGATGCCCAGCGGAGACTTTTGTACTGTTCATTGTCGCTCAATCCTTTCAATTCAATATCCTGCCTGAAAATATTTGCTTTCAGATTGCTATTGCTGTCGTCGGCCTTGAAATAGTTGCCATTCACCAACATCAAGAAAGGCATGCTTACAACCCAGTCGTGCCTGTCTTTTTCGTTTGGCTTTATTATTGACCTGTCTCGGTCCCTTGTCGGAGCGTCACGAATTTCCAAAGGAATGATGTCGACATCGTCCATAAGTCTGTATTCGTTGAGCGTAAGACCATCGACCTCGACTTTTAATTTGATGGTTTTCAGCAACTCACTCTTTACTCTTTCAAGATTGGTATAGTTCGTTGTGTCGTTGTCAAACCATTGCATCCCATTGTCCTCGTGCACGTGAACAATCCTGCCAGGCAATGTGTACAAGTTGCTGTTTTGATTAATAAGTAGGACTTTCAAATCGTTGTCTATCAGAGACACAATGACCGCATCGACTGCCATCAATGCTCGGGGATGGTTGTATTCGTATAATCCTCTTTTGTTCAGCATAATGTTCTTAGTATTATTTCTTTCCGTAGAAGTGTAACGCATAACCGCAAATAATATTGCTGATTTTTTATATTTTTTGGTGCGAGTAATATAAAAACAGTCTCAGTTCCTTTGGTACATCATTTTTTTTGTTGTTTTATATAATTGACAAATAGTAAATTGGTATATCATAATAAAATTTTTTTTATTTATTTTGCGTATATAATTATTTTTTATTTATCTTTGCATTAGAAAATACTAAAGAAATAGTAAAAAACATATAAACCTTTTAATATTGAAGTTATGACACAGCAATGCAATTTTACTCCTGGACAAATTTTGTCATATCTGGTCGATCTCGAAAAACATATCAAAATTGAGAGCCGTATCTACATTCCTTCTGAAACTGAAGTTGGATATGTGTCGGATTTTCTGTTACAGTCTGAATGCCAGCGCATGCTCGAATTTGTCGGTCTTGGCAAAATGGCGGCAGATGCCACTTTCGATTCGAGCATCATCGACGCATGTGGCAAGACTTTTGTAGGCTCCAATGATGGGTGTGTACATATTAAAGTGTCAGAAAAGCACCGCATGCAATGGAAGGTGTGCCTTGCCACACTGGCTCACGAAGTGTGCCATCATGTGATTTACTTCAATGGCCTTAATTCCACACTGCTGCCGGATATGGTTGAGGTCTATACCGATCTCTGCAGCATATACAAGGGCTTTGGCCAGCTTATAATCGACGAGGCCGAGTATTTGGGCAAGCGAAATAATGGTTACCTGTCGCCTCGCACATTTATGCTGACTTGCCAAATCGTTGCTGTGGTATGCGGAAGCGTTCCGAGTTCTAACACACAGCTGCAGGGTGTCGACGATATGCTTGACGAGGCTATCGCACTTTGGGAGTCGGATCGCAACGAGACGTCGCTGATGTACAGTATGGTGAAGCGCTTCTCTGCGGAGTCTGCAGAAGCGTGGCGTGACATCGCAACCATCGAGCGCCTGCTCGAACGCTACAAAGGTGATGTGAAAAAAAACTATGAGCATATATATAAGGATTTCTGTGTCAGTACTGGAATTGCGACAGGGGCATGCAAAAACCGTATGGCAGCATTTAACAGTCTCTACAACCACTACGCTGCCAGTGGCTTGAATACGGAGTCGCGAGAGGCCCTTGACCTTGCTCTCTATGGCCTGTATACTGACCGTAAGAACAAGAGGGAAGAGTTTGATTTGACTGGTATGGATGTGGTTTGTCCGATGTGCGGCAAGCATCACAAACACGAGGCCGTAAATGGCTCGGATGTAATAAAGTGCAGGGAATGCGGCTCAATTTTCGCTGTCGACACTACCACTTGGAATCCGACTCTTATTCAGAGGCGCTTTATTCAGCGTGTAGAAGACAATAACAGGACTTATCTCAACGATCTTGAAAACAGAATGCGAAGCAGACTTCAGAATGAGTATAATGAGATGAGCGACGAGTTGAAAAGCAAGACCAGAAAAGAACTTGCCGAGCACAGCGCCATATGGCAGACAAATAAAAAGGAACTTGAGTCTAAAGAGTTGGAACTCATGCATCGCGAAAAAATGGTTGCGTCTGACGAGAAGGCCATTGTCGATGGATATGTACAGTCGTTGCCGCGTGTGGTGCGTTGGATTGTCCGGCTTTTTGACAGGGGCACAAAACCATTATATGGCGTGTTGACAAATTGACACCTCTAATAATTATTTTTATAAACGGCGAATTGTACGAATTTAACGAATTAAATTGTTGACAAAAAAATTGTTTTGCGAGCAAAACGCGAACGTTTCGCAAAGCGAGAGAAAAGAAAACTTGTTTGCTTTTCCGAGCCAAAGAAATGTCAACGAAGATAATCAAACGAATTTTTGGAGGTTGACAAATTAGAATACTGTTTAGATGCCGTGGGTGGATGTTGATGATACGACAAAGTATGTGTGTTTTAATGAATTGTAAAGATGTAAAGATATGGAAACAAACAATCAATTGGAAAACGTCTATAAGGTTGTCGACGACAAGGATGCTTCTTGGCAGGATTGTGCTGACCAATTGGTAAAAGTCAGCCGTTTGGAGGCAATGCAACCCCTTAATGTTGAAATATTGACTGTCAAGGCGTACCTATTGCGGCTTTTAGGTTACTATGAAAGTTCTCTCTATTACTATTTTAATGTTATCCCTAAACACTTCTGCATGAATAAAAAAGCCCTGCAGGAACATGTTGCGTATTGCTTATACGAGTCAGGCAATTATGAAAGGATGATTGCCTATGCAGGCGAAAAACAAGATGAGAGTATGCTATGTTTGAAAGCATTTGCGTTGCGAAACATAGGACGATACGAGGAGTCGCTGTGTGTTTGCAATGACGCCATCCGACGCTACGGGAATGTCGTATGGGCCTTGTTTCAGCGCGGATGGTCTTTGCGAAAGCTGGGACGTATAGAGGATGCTTTTGAGGATTTCATGTTAGTCGAAGAAGCTGCACAAACTGGTGACTTGTTGGCAATGTACTATTTGCCGTTTTGCCTCTGCTATTTAGGCCAGACAGACGAAGCATTGGCCAGCCTGATTAAAAATGAAGAGAATACACATTGCCAGCTGTTACAGAAGGCAGAGATTTTTTCGTTGGTGGGGGATGTTGATGGTGCGGAACGTACGATAATGAATATGATACGTAAAAAGTCGTTGACAGTCAAACGCGAGATACTCTACGACCCGGCGCTGGAGACCCTTTTCTGCGCCCGCCCAAGAGTGCTGAAGAGATTGACGTCCCTGTTCGATCAGTTGGACCAGCAAGACTTATTGGAGAAACAGCGTGCTGAGACTTTGCATGGAAGAAAGACATATCATAAATCTATGGTGTTTGATATGGCTACAGGTCGTAACGGGGTGTGTAAGACTATTTATTTAACAGTTGGAGGGTCGTCAATGGTTCCCTTTTGCTTAGGAGGCGAAAGGACAATTATAAACTCGTGTTTCATGCTGTATTCTCATCGCAAGGCCGACAAGGTGATAAATACGCAGAGATATGGTGAGCTGACAGGATATGATGAATTGATAGACATTGAGTTGGATGGCGTTAGAATCGAGGCTGTACCAGCCTTTGTCGTGACAGCAATGATGTCAGAGAACGTTCTGGGCTGGGATGTGTTGTCGAAATTTAACAAGATGAGGGTCTGCGACGATGTGTTGAAATTATGCTAACACTAAAAAATAAGAATATGAATACAAAAGCGAAAAAAATCTTAATGTTTGATCGATTCGAGGAAATGGATAACTCTGGCAAGCTTACTCGGTTTTGTGCCTATAGATACGCTTACATGTGCATGGACGAGGCGTTTGAGGGTGCTTATTTTTCGAAGGCTGCGGACCTCGTTTTCAGGCTCGTCATGGGACAGTTCAGTTCAGCACCAGACTGGAGAGTCTTTGATTATTTGATAGGAGCAAAAAGACTAAAACCGGTACAAGATCAGGTGATTATGCTGATAGAACAGAAGAAGGCAGATTCAGATTGCGACCTTGGCATCGAGTTCAGAATCAGCTTTGTAAAACGTTTGCTACGAATGCAGTATTTTCGTCGGGCAATGGAGATATGCCAAGAGTGCCTTAACATTCTCGGCGATTGTGAAAAAATCGCTGCTTTACTGGATATGGTATCGCGCAAGGCTAAACAGGCTGGTAAACATATTGATATGCAGTCTTTGCGGGTGGATCCGAGGTGGCGGAAAATGTCTGTCAGTGGTTTCCACGACGTTGTTCCAATAAGATGGATGAGCGGATTCCCATCGATAACAGGGGTTGTTATGGGAATGCAAAATACATTAGAGGAAGACGAATCCGAAGAACTGAGGTTGTTATGGTCGATAAATCCCACATACGATCTGAGTGTTATTGATTATGAGTTTACATTTAAGGAATTATGGCAGCTTGGGATAGTTACAGACGTGGTGTACAACAATTCGGAGGGAATGGTGGTGTCTATACCGACAGTTCAAATAGGGCATGTAACCATCCAGAATATGGCTGTTCGCGTGGTCAACACTTATATCATCCCGACTCTCGGACAATCGGTGCTAAATATGTTTGGCGACTATGAGATTGATTTTGCGACTATGAGATTGTCGTTGTGTTGATAACCGTCTTTGGCTGTTCGAATGATTAATGCGTAAAATAAAATTCTATGAAAAACAATGGAAAAAACACGTCTGTGACAGACTCTGTGTATGGTCTGTTGGGAGTTCTGAGCATTCTCTTCGCTTTGTCGTGGCTATGCAAGCTCTGTTTCGACAATCTGCATTATATGAGTATATTAAAACTCAATGCATTGGTAGTAATGGTCTTTTTTGCTTCTATTGTGCTCATTACAATATGTGTATCTGTAATTGACAGATGTGGAAAAGAATAAGA
>CAMOFI010000035.1 GCA_946613135.1 uncultured Bacteroidales bacterium | reverse complement strand
GATGATAGTTATGGGCGCCGTATTTGGCTTCCATTTCCATGAATTGTTCTGATTTCGTCATGATTATGTAGATTTTTGGTGATTGATTCCGTTAGAAAAACGCTGCAAATTTACATATTTTTTATTGAAATGTAAAACATCTGATGAAAAACTTTCCGAAAAAAAGCCATGAGTTATCACCGAAAACACCAACAAACGCTCCTTTGCAACTACATGTGTTTCAAACATGATTTTTTCGTCAGATTTCACTCATTTTTTTTGCTATTGTCGTTTTAGCCAGATGCCCATTATGGGGTCTGAAAGGAAGGTGTTATTTTTTTCAACACTAATCAAATCCTTTTCTATAAGTGCTTTCTTGATGATGGCCACATTCGACGAAGAGCCCAGATTGTACTTGCTGATGTTTTTTGCCGAGGAAAGCCCCGTGTGGTTGCCGTCGGCAATGCAGCGCAGAAGGTTCATCTGATAGGCTGTAAGGCTCTCTGTTTTGACCTCAAACACATCAACACACTGATCCACAAGTTCTGCGAGTGCATCCGCAAGAATATCGTTGTCCACCGTCTTTTTCGTGCGCTGGAAAACGTACCAGGACAACTGTTGCACATATGACGAGTTGCCCTCCACGTGGTCAACAATCCAGGTGGCCTGTTTCGCGGTGATGCTTTTGCCTTCGTGGTTGAATTTGTCGGTAATGTATTTCACCCAGTATTCTACAGGTATTCGTTGCAGGTAGATGATGTCACCGAATTTGTAGAATGGCTTGCTACTGTCGTCGAAAAAAGTCTCCATCATATGCTTTTTGCTACCGAAAAGGCAGTAGGATGTCAATTCATGGTGTTGCCACACCGACCGCAGTTCGGTCTGAAATTGAGAACTGTTTGGGAAAAAGCCTATTTGCTGAAACTCATCGATGCACACCACCACGTTTATTTTCTTACGTTTGGCAATTCTTTCAGGCAACTGCAACAGGTCCTCCATCGATTGCTCCTGAGGCATAATTTGCAATTTTAACGTCATTTCGCTAGATGGGTCAGCGGAAGCGTTGACTCCAAAACTGAATCGGGTCAGAAAAGTCTTTGCGTTTTCCACCCATTCCTCCATTTTGTTGGCTGTCTGGGTTAGGACTGCGGATGCAAAACGTTCGCAGAAATCCTCGCGGCTGCGGCAGAGATGCACATCCACATATACTATCTTCAGTTTGTTGTTTTCTGCAACGCTTTTGGCTTTCTTAACCAATGAAGTCTTGCCCCAACGACGAGGTGAAAGCAGAAAAGTATTCACTCCGTATCGGAAATTCGACACCAGCTTTGCTGTGTCCTTCTCGCGGTCGGTAAAAGCATTGCCACTCACCGTCTTGCCGAATACAAAAAGATTGCTCATGTTGCTCAAGTAATAAAATTATGACTAATAAACGACTTACTAATAATTTTATTACTTTTAAATGAGATTTTTTTTGTTTATTTGTATAGATAACTGAGGATGTGGCGACTGTAAATGGAGGTAAGTTTCAGGGACCTCGCTTTTCCGGCTTTTGACAAACAAAGGAAACGTATAGTCTTTCAAAAAAAGTGCCGGATTCCGCGGAATCCAGCACAGAAGGGGCTTTTGTTGCGTTGGTTTAAGAAAAAATATGTTTATTCCACAGCTCTTTGAGGAAGTGCGTTGCCGGCATAACTTCAACATCGTTGAAAAGGCGTGGTGCTACGTCGAGCGAAACTATAATCAGTCTGGCGTCGGGGTGCTCTTCCTTGAAGGCTTTCAGTCCTCGCAAGTGCTTTGACTGCACCTCGCGGGCCGACTTGAATTCTATGGCAACTGTACCGTCGCCCAGTACGGCATCCACTTCGTATTCCGAATGGGTGTGCCAGTACGACAGCGTATGGCTGATGTCGTTATAGCCAAGATAAGCTATTATTTCCTGCATAATCAAGTGTTCGAAGGCGTGTCCGAAGTCGTCGCTGCCTGGTTGCAGGTTGGTCCGGTGCAGCAGATAGTTAGGTAGCGAAACGTCGAAATAATAGAATTTGGGCGACTGGTTTAGTTTCCGTTTCACTGTTCGCGAAAAAGCAGGGACCATATATCCTATAAGTGTTTCTGTCAGGATTGAAAAGTATTCTTTTACCGTCTTGGCATCCACGCCGCAATCCTGTGCTATGTTGGTGTAGTTCACCATTTCGCCGTCGGTAATTGCGGCCACTTCCATAAATCGATTGAAAGAGGCCAGCTTGCGCACCAGAGCTTCAGCGGCAATTTCTTCTTTCAGGTAGACCGACACGTAGGCCTGCATCCTTTTTTGAAGTTGCCGTTCGCTTGATGCAAGGTAGTGGTTTGGAAGCATTCCGCGGTTTGCAGCCTTGATGATGTCGAAATCAGGGATTTCAGCACTGACCAGGGGGTAGAGTATGTTTCTGACGGCGCGGCCTCCAAGGGTGTTCACGCTCTTGCGTTTTAGTTTTCTTGCGCTCGAGCCGCTCAGGATGAAATGTATGCCTTGGCGGACGATGAGCCAGTGTACTTCGTTCAGCAGTTCCGGTATCAGCTGTATCTCGTCTATAATCACAATGTCGTCGGCGTTGGCATTGGCCAGTTCCTGTCGCAAAAGCGAAGGGTTGCGCCTAAGCCGTTCGTAAGTGTCGGTCTCCAGTAAGTCGTAGAATCTGCTTTTGGGGAACAGTTTCAACAGCAGAGTTGTTTTTCCCGTCTGCCTTGCACCGAATAGAAACACACTTTCGTCTTGTGCATCAGTGATTTTTGTTAGCCGTTCTATCATTTTTTTTTCGTTCCTGTCGAGATGGTTTATACTCTGTATTTATTGTGATAATAGGGAATTGTACTCCTTGTTTTTCGTAATAATCAGGAGTTGTATTCCGTATTTTCAGATTGCAAAAATACTATAAATAATTGAACTGGCAAAATTTAATTTGTTTTTTGGGGAATAAAACGCCAAATGTTTGGTTCGTGTCCACACTTTTGTTTTTTATTGCGGTTTCGATTCCGCAAATTTAATCAAAAACTGCGTAATGTAATCGACAAATTCTGATAAAAATATTGTTATTCTAATAAAAATGAGTGTTTTGTAAAGCAAAGAAACAATATAAAAGGATATGGGAATATTTTATGTCGCCGGATTCAGTGAATCCGGCACTTTTTTCTTTTAAGTTTTTTATATTCTTTCCCATGGGTTTGTGGTGTTGCCGTTGTGTCGATAACGCTGGTTGGCATACTCGATTATGTCACCATAAGAGTGGTTGGCGTTCTTCACCTGTCGGTCTGAGTTGGGGTCATCGGGTGCCTCGAACATCGAACCGGACATTAATCCTCCCACGGCTCCTCCTCCGAACAATAGTGAGAAAAGGGTGCTCAAAATGAAACTGATAAGTATAATGCCAATGAGGAAAGCAATGCCGAACATGCCTAAAAACATAGCGCCAATATTGATTGCAAATACATAGATTGCTCGGACGATTTTAATCACCACAGAGTCGAAATGACGTAGATTGAAAAACAGGTATATGGCTGAAATCACAGCTATGACAGAGAAGGCTATGAGAAATATGCTCTGTTCGTCCTGAAAGGCTCTATCTTTGCCTACGAAGATGCCGATACAGACGACGGTTATTCCACCGACAATAAGTGACCACCATACAGATGCACGCACAGTTTCGCCTTTTTCGTGGCCGAAGTTGAAGAACATCTTGTCAAGAAGGTCACATAGGGCATCGATCCATCGGCGAAAGAAAAAAGCATGTTTTTTGGGATATACAACTTTAACTTCGTTTTCCATGTTCTTTCTCCTATAGTTTATTCCGGTCTTTCAGGTTCTAAACTGGAATCGTAGAAATTCAGGTGGTTTTCTCCTTCGGGAATCTGCATTTTTACGTTGGCTTTGGGATAGATGTTGATGCTTGCCACGTTGAAAACTTTGTCGTAGTTTGCATCGTAAGCCCATGCATCCATAACGGTGTCTCCATTAGAGGTGAAAGTGTAGATGTAGTATTCTACAAATTCTTCCCAGTCTTTGTATGCTGAAACGGAGTCGTAAAGGCCATCTACAGAGGCTGGTATATCTTTTACATCCATTCCAAGAACTATTGGCTCAACGCCTTTGCCGCTTGGAACGAAGGCTGTGGTCTTCGCTTCTTCGGCAACGATGGTTGTGTCGTTTGTTTCAGATCCTTTCTGTCCGGAGCAGCCTATTGTCAGCATTACGCTGGCTACAAGAATAAAGTAGTTGGTTCTTTTCATCTTTTTAAAGTTAATTTAATACTTTAGTTTAATTCAATGTTCTTAATTGAAAACTATATAATTGTTCTTTGAATTTGAAAAAACAGAAATGTATTTAGTTGCTTTTTTTGAGTCAACGGACTTGTTTTTTTATCCTTGCTGCCAAAATGGTTTGCATAAATGTCAATACAAGTACGTTTTTCTTGCTAATGCTTTCTTCCTTTCGAAAGCGACTGCAAAATTACAAACATTTCTTTATTTGGCAAAAATTTTTGCCAATCAAATAATTATTTGTGTTTTGTAATGGTCATTAATTTAATGGCGATTAAATTAAATTTTTTCGTTTTCTTGTTGCTTTTTCTTGTAATTCAAATATTTTGTATATTTTTGTACCGATTTGGAGTTCAACTCCAAATCGGTACAAAGTCTGTGTAATAGAATGATAACTAAGATACTTGCTTGCTGCTAATGGCATAGAGTATGTTAATTGGAAACGACATTTGTTAAATTGATATGAAACAAGGTGATATTGTGCTTGAGGTTAAGAATCTGTCTGTCTCCTTCGACGGGCGCAAAGTTGTTGACGATGTCAGCTACACGCTGCGGCGCGGACACACGCTGGGCATCGTGGGAGAGTCGGGCTCGGGCAAGAGTGTAAGCAGTCTGGCCATTATGGGTCTGCTACCCAAAAACGCAACGGTCTGCGGCAGGATTGAACTGAGAACTGAGAACGGAGATGTGAGAACGGAAAACGGAGAGCGGAGTGAGCCGAACGCGACCGGAGGGAGCGAACGGATTACTCCGCCGAACGCGACCGGAGGGAGCGAACGGATTACTCCGCCGAACGCGACCAGAGGGAGCGAACGGAAAGAGGAAGGTATTGATTTGTTGACGCTTGACGAAAAGCAGATGCAAGGGTTGCGAGGCAATCACATCTCAATGATTTTTCAGGAGCCGATGACCAGCCTGAATCCGGTGCAGAAATGTGGCGAACAGGTTGTCGAAATGCTGAGGCTGCACGAGAACGTGGACTATAAAGTGGCCCGTCGGCGGACTATAGAATTGTTCAAGGAGGTGCTGCTGCCACGCCCGGAAAAGATATTCGACAGCTACCCGCATGAGATCAGCGGCGGCCAAAAACAGCGCGTGATGATAGCAATGGCGTTGATATGCAATCCTGACATAATCATTGCCGACGAACCAACAACAGCACTCGATGTGACGGTGCAGAAGACCATCCTCAAACTGCTCCGCGACCTGCAACAAAAACATGATATAGCAGTGATTTTCATAACGCACGACCTTGGTGTCATAGCTCAGGTGGCCGACGAAATCGCCGTTATGTATCATGGCAAAATCGTAGAGCAAGGCGACGCAAACGGTATTTTGCATTGTCCGCAGCATCCTTACACCAAAGGCCTTTTGGCCTGCCGTCCCCCTTTGCAGGGTCGTCCTCGCCATCTGCCCACGGTCGAGGAGTTTATGAGCGGAGAGCGGAGAGAACCAAACGCGGCCGAAGGAAGTGAACGGCTCTCTTCAGAGGACAAAAAGCGGAGAATGGAAAGCGGAGAACCGCTGCTGTCGGTAAGAAATCTCGATGTAACATACACGTTGGAAAAGTCATTCTTTGGCAAACCACGGAAGAAGCTCAAGGCTGTCGACGGTATAAGTTTTGACGTTTACCGTGGCGAGACTCTCGGCTTGGTTGGCGAGTCGGGATGCGGCAAGACCACTTTGGGTCGGGCAATACTAAGGCTGATAGATGCGGCTTCGGGCAGCATCACGTTCGAAGGCAGACGGCTCGACAGCCTCTCGGAAGGCGAGATGCGCCGGCTGCGGCCGCAGATGCAGATCATTTTCCAGGATCCCTATTCGTCGCTCAATCCACGCATGACAGTCGGACAGACTATCATGGAACCCCTCGAGGTGCAGCATCGCAACCTCAGCAAAGCCGAACGCAAGGAGAGGGTGCTTGACTTGATGGAGAGGGTAGGGCTGAAGCCTGAGTGGATAGACCGCTACCCGCACGAATTCTCTGGCGGTCAACGACAGAGAATCTGCATTGCTCGAGCATTGATACTCAATCCGAAACTGGTTATCTGCGATGAGTCGGTGTCGGCTCTTGACGTGTCGGTGCAAGCCCAGGTGCTCAACTTGCTCAACGAACTGAAGGAGCATTTCGGCTATACATATATATTTATATCGCACGACCTCTCGGTGGTACATTTCATTTCCGACCGGATTATGGTCATGCAGTCGGGACGCATGGTCGAGATTGGTAATTCAGACATCCTTTTCAACAGTCCGGAACAGGAATATACGCGTAAACTGCTTGACGCAATACCGCGGATTGACTAAAAAAACGTCGTATAAGTATATCAGAAAAAGAAAAATGCCGCCGGATCCGGCGGCATTTAAATCATGCACAAAGGATTATCTTTTCTTGCTGAGCATCTCCTTTGCCTCGATGGTCATGGTGGTATGCGGCACTACGCGCAGACGCTCTTTAGGTATCAGTTTGCCTGTGACCTTGCAGATGCCATAGGTCTTGTTCTCTATACGGATAAGTGCCGCTTCGAGGTCTTTGATGAATTTCTGCTGGCGGGCAGCGAGTTTGGAGTTTTCTTCCTTCGAAAGCACTGAGTTGCCTTCTTCGAGGTTCTTGAACGTCGGAGAGGTGTCTGTAACGTCGTTGCCCTCGTTGGCCACAGCGGCATTAAGAAGCTCAAGGTTCTTTTTGGCTTCTTCCAACTTCTTGAGAATTATTTCCTTAAATTCTTGCAGCTCCTCTGAATCGTAGTATTTCTTTTCCTGTTCTTGATTGTCTGTGTTCATGGTATTGTCGCTTTATTGTTTTGTTTAATGGTGCAAAAATACAATGTTTTTTTATAAAATTCAAAGAAAAGAAATCAACATGGATGGTTATTAATTTACAAATACAAATCTATCAATCCGTTAGGAGCGGTGATGTGGATTGTTTTTTTCTCTCGGTCTACTTTGTCGATGACTTGATCTATTATAGGAATCAGTATTTCTTTGTCATTTTTTATTATTTGAAACAAAGCTTGTGCCGGGTAGTCGATGACCGATGCGATGGTTCCAATGTCGCCTTTCTCGCTGTCAATCACGCTCCAGCCTATTATTTCGTGATAGTAGAACCGGTTGCCCGTCAGTTTTGGAAGCATCTCGAGCGGAAGGAAGAGGTTGCAGCCGACCATCGAGCGGGCCTCGTCGGCATCGATATCCTCAAAAGTGACGATGGCTTTGTTACCGTTGATGTTGATGTCTTTGATAAAATAAGGCACGAGTCCTGCCTTTTGCTCCACAAAGACGGCGTCGAGTCCGTCATAATCGTCTGGAGTGTCGACATCGAGGAAGAAGACCACCTGCCCTTTGTATCCAAAAGGTTTGGTAATCTTGCCCAGCTGATAGCATTCTTCTTTGGTCATTGGGTTTTGTGTGATGTTAAGGTTTGATATTAAGAGAGTTGTTCTGCTTTGGCGGCAGGCCTGCGGAGCATGCAGATTGTTTTGTGCCGTGTTGGCGTGGATTTACGAAAAAGGACACGCATTGCTGCATGTCCCTTTTGTGTTTTTGTTATGCACCGTGTGTTATGCTTCGGTGTTTTCGGCAGTTTCTTCAGCTGCGGGAGCTTCGCCTTCGGTAGCGGCTGCGGCCTCGGCATTGGCTGCTGCTTCGGCTTCGGCAGCGGCGCGGCGTTTTGCTTCGACAGCGGCGGCTTTAGCTTCGTTGACTTTCTTTTCAGCCTCGAGACGGCTCTTGGCCTCGTTGCGTGCGTTGTTGGTCAGTTCGCTTTTCTTGTTGGCGATCTTTGCATCTTTGGCCTGTTTCCACTCGTTGTACTTCACATCGGCCTGTTCCTGGCTGAGGGCTCCTTTTTCAACACCAATCTGTAGGTGGCGTTTCAGGAGGATGCCTTTATAGGAGAGTATGCGACGGCAGGTGTCGCTGGGTTGAGCGCCGTTTTTGAGCCACAAGCAGGCTCTGTCTTCGTTGATGACGATTTCGGCGGGGTTAGTCATAGGATTGTACGTGCCCAATTTCTCGATAAATCTTCCATCGCGAGGTGCACGACCATCCGCTACGACGATGTGATAAAAAGGCTGATTCTTTTTACCATGACGTTGTAATCTGATTCTTGCAGGCATAATTTACTGTTTTTAAATGTTTTGTTATTAAAATTGATTTTTGTTTGAGATTGCAAAAGTAATACTTTTTTTTATACTGCCAAAATTTTTTGTAATTTTGTATTTTGAAAGTCTGCTTAATGAAAATAATCAATATAGAAGATATCAATATATTAGAGCAGAAAACGATGGTCACGGTGGGCATGTTTGACGGCCTTCATGTCGGTCATCGCCATCTGCTTGCCACTCTTCGTGAACAATCGCGTGCCCGAGGGCTTGCTCCTGTGGTGGTGACCTTCGACAGGCATCCCCGTCAAGTACTTTTTCCAGATGTCCAGATGCCTTTGCTGACAAGTCGCGAGGAGCGGATGCAACTTCTTGAGACGGCAGGTGTGGAGACTGTTGTCCTGGTGCATTTCACACCCGACACTGCCGCGCTGTCGGCATGTCGTTTTGCCGAACAGTTCCTTTGCCACAAGCTGAGGATGGAGGCGCTCCTGTTGGGATATGACAACTCGTTCGGCAGCAAGTCGGACAACGATTTCGGCGCGTTGCCCGATTTGGCGCGGCGCTATGGGTTTGATATAATGCAAGACGATGCCGTCACTGTCGATGGTATCGAAGTCAGCTCCACAAAGATACGCAAGGCGTTGCAGCAAGGCAATGTGCGCAAAGCCAATGTCATGCTGGGTTCGCTATACAGTATTGGAGGACGCGTGGTGCACGGCCGGCATGTGGGGACAGGACTGGGGTTCCCCACGGCTAATGTCAGACCCGACGATGCCAGCAAGCTGCTGCCGTCGGCAGGAGTGTATGCTCTGCGGGCAACAGTGGATGGGCGCCGTTGGCCTGCAATGGCCAATTTGGGCGAACAGCCAACCTTCAACGAACATAATCCAGTATTGGAGGTTTATCTGATTGGGTTTGAAGGCGATATATATGAGCATAAAATTAAGGTGGAGTTTGTCGACCGCATACGTGACATCATGGCATTTGCCTCGGCCGACGAGCTTGCCGAACAGTTGAGTAGGGATCGTGAGACGGCTTTTAAAATAATGCAAGAGTTAATATGAAAAGATTGTTATTGTTAGTGCTGGTATTGGCGGTGTGTTCTGGCGTAGCCGCACAGGCGGACAAGGTGTACAAGTCGCTGAACGATGTCAGACGTCCCGATTCGGTCTATCACCTGAAGCTTAACTTCAAACGGCTGAAGGCCATACCTCCCAAAGTGTTCGAGATGCACAATCTACGAACGCTCGATTTGGGGCGAAACTTTATCGACAGCATACCCCCTGAAATAGGTACGTTGTCGAACCTTGAAGTGTTGGACCTGCGGCGCAACCGCATACGCATTGTCCCGGGCGAATTGGGCCGATTGAAAAAACTCAGAGTGCTGAACCTTAGCAGAAACCCGATACTCGACATGCCCGATGAGATTTCGGGACTGGAAAATCTTGAAGAGCTGATACTGTGGTGTACAGGAGTAGTGTCGTTCCCGCCGTCGTTTGTGGCGCTCAACTACACGCTGAAAGTGATAGACCTCAGGGTATGCCCCTTGACATGGGATGACCAGCAGGCCATTGAACAATTGTTGCCGACGCCTCGCAAAAGGTGGGACTATGTGTGCAACTGCCAGTGATAGGGTGACGAAAACGAAGACGAAAACGAAAACGAAAACGAAGACGAAAACGAAAAGAAATACTTTTTGAAGGCGTGAAAAAAAAAGATGTTTTAAATATAGCTGTATTTCAGCAGAACATTGTCTGGGAGAATCCTGAAGCCAACTACGAGAAGGTTGCCAAGGCTTTCGACGACTACGCGTCGGCTTTGCCTTCCGATAGCAGCCAAAACCCTGATGTCCTCGTTGTGCCCGAAACGTTCAGTACCGGGTTTGGCGACCATATGGCACGGCAAGCCGAAAAGCCAAATGGACCGACGTTCGATTTTGCCCTTATGATGGCCCGCCGTTACGATGCTCTCTTTGTCGGAACGTGGACTGTCGAAGAGAATGGCATCGTATACAACCGTCTACATCTTGTCCGTCCTGACGGCACCTGCGACTATTACGACAAGGCGCACACGTTCCGTATGAGCAGCGAGGCTTCGCAACTGGGGCGCGGCACGCGCCGCGTCACCGCCACATGGCGCGGATGGCGCATCAAACCAGTCGTTTGCTACGACCTTCGTTTTCCTGTGTGGATGCGCAATACGCCCGATTGGGACTACGACCTTCTGCTGGTCTGCGCCAACTGGCCCGGCTCGCGCTACGAGGCCTGGCGCACGCTGCTCCGTGCCCGCGCCATCGAAAATCTTTCTTATGCCGTCGGCTGCAACCGCGTTGGTCGCGACAGCACCGGCATCGACTATGCCGGCTGCTCGGCCATTGTCGACTACAAAGGCCTGCCGATGAGTGAAATACCCCCTTCGCTCGACGTCGCCAACCCCGACGAGCGCATCATCACAGCCTCCCTCTCGGCCCCAGCCCTCAACACCTTCCGTCAGCATTGGCCCTTCAACCTTGACTTCGACGAGTTTGAAATAAGGATGTGAGCAGGAACCATGTTGGCGTAGATGAAATAAGGCTAAAAATGTTCAGTATTGCTTAATTTATGGAATCAAGACTTTCTTTTGACAAGATACGTGACCTTGTGGCGGCAGAGACAACCAACCGGCTGGCGGAGCGGATGGTTAGCGATATGACTTTCAGCAACAACTACGAGCGCGTCTGCCGCGAGCTGCGCCAGACCGACGAGTTCCGCCAGATATTGATGATGGAAAACAGTTTCCCGTCGCAGGATTTCTTCGATCTCAGCGAGGAACTCGTGCGCCTCAGGGTGGATGGCACAGTCATCGACCCCGAGGCTATGGTGGACTTCAAAGCCTCGCTGCATGCCATTGCAGCCTGCCTCCGCTTCTTGTCGGCCGACGAGGGAGCGAAATATCCCGAACTATATGCTCTTTCGACCCGCGTAGAGCTTGATGCCAAACTGCTGCGAATGGTCGACAAGATTATCGACGACAAGGGCGAAATATATGACGATGCCTCGCCCGAGTTGCTTGAAATACGCAGGCAGATGTCTCGCAAACGCAACGAGGTGGATGCTCAGATTGGACGCTCTCTGTCGCGTGCCAAGCGCGAAGGATGGGCGCCCGAAAACGCCGAGGTGACCATCCGCAACGGACGCCTTGTGATACCGATGCTCGACACACACCGTCGCAAGATGAAAGGACTCATACACGACGAGTCGGCCACGCGCCAGACTGCCTTTCTCGAGCCTGCCGAGGTGGTGGAGCTCAACAACGACCTGCGCGAGCTGGAATTTGCCGAACGTCACGAGATACACAAGATTCTGGTGCGCTTTACAGACTATATCAGACCTCAGCTTCAGTCGCTGGAGAATGCATACTGGTTTTTGGCCCGCATCGATTTTCTTCGTGCCAAGGCCCGTTTTGCGATGGCTATAAACGGAGTGTTGCCAATAGTGCAAAACAAGCAGCAGATACATTGGATCGATGCACGCCATCCGCTCCTCTTCTTGAGCCACAAGTCGCAGGGACGCGAAGTGGTGCCTTTCAGCCTTGACCTCGACGCGACGAAGCATATACTCATCATATCCGGTCCTAATGCCGGTGGCAAGTCGGTGTGTCTCAAGTCTGTGGGGCTGATACAGTATATGCTTCAGTGCGGTTTGCTGGTCCCGTGCCGTGAGACATCGGAGTTCGGCATCTTCGACAGCGTGTTTATCGATATTGGCGACCAGCAGTCGATAGAGAACGACCTGAGTACTTACTCGTCGCATCTCGAGAATATGAAACTGCTGCTCGCTGCTGCCGGTGCAGAAACGCTTTTCCTGCTCGACGAACTTGGCGGCGGCACCGAACCTCGTTCGGGCTGTGCCATTGCCGAGGCACTGCTCGAAGAGTTGTACAGGCGCCATTCGTTTGGGGTGGTGACGACCCACTTTGCCGACCTTAAACTGCTTGCCGACCGATATGACGGTATTGTGAACGGCGCAATGCTATTCGACACGGAACGTATGGTGCCGCTCTACAGGCTTGCCATAGGTCATCCGGGTAGCTCGTTTGCCTTCGAAATAGCGACAAAGATAGGTTTCCCGCTCGACATACTGGAGGCTGCAGAGGCAAAGGTGGGCACCGAAATGCTGAATTTCGAGCACCAGCTGCAGCAGATAGAGCTCGACAAGCAGGAGATTGCACGCCAGCGCAAAGAACTTGAGGTGTCGGACAGTTTCCTTAACGAAGTCATCGAGAAATACCAGAAACTCACAGCCAAACTGGAGGAGAGAAAATATGATATTATAGGCGAAGCCCGTCAGCAGGCGCACCAGATTATTGCCGATGCCAACCGGACAGTGGAACGTACCATTGCCGACATCAAGGAGTCGAACGCTGACAAAGAACGCACACGCCAAGCGCGTGAGCAGATGCGCAAGGAGGCTGAGGCCAACGAACGCGAACAGTCGAAAATCGAACAACAGAGAGAGAGGCTGAAGAAAACTAAAAAAGGCAACGCCGACGAGCTTCTGGCAGAACAAAACAAAGCAGACCGCGATGTGGCAGAGGTGGTTGACGGACCCCTCGAGGTGGGCGACATTGTGAGGATAGACGGGGGCGACACCTACGGGCAGCTTGTGGAACTGAAAGGCAAGAAGGCAGTGGTGGAGAGCAACAGCCTGCGCATGACCATTGCAATCAACCGCCTTGAGAAAACGCGCAAGAAGGCCATCCCCGTCGACAAGACCCAGCGTAAGAGCAACAGGTTCCAGTCGATATACGACGACATAAACGAGAAACGCAAGATGTTCAATCCTACGCTAGACCTGCGCGGCCATCGTGCCGAAGAGGCGCTGGACGAGCTACAGCATTTTCTTGACGACGCGATGCTCCTCAGCGAGAAAGAACTGCGAATACTTCATGGGAAAGGCTATGGAATCCTGAAAACGCTGATACGGCAGCGGCTGCACATGGTGCCAGAGGTGGAGTCGTATCATTCGGCACCGTTGGATCTTGGTGGCGACGGAATAACAGTCGTACACATGAGATGATGATGCTCAGATGTATTGTTATGGTTTATAGTGATATAATTGTATAGAGGCCTTTTCCCCGGTTTTTTCTGCCAAAATAAGGAAAAAGAATTGTCTGTTATGGGTTTTACTTCTCTAGATATGTATATTTTTGCATCGTGAAAAGCGGAAAACAGAAAACAGAAGTCGTCACATTTTAAAAAAAAGTGCTACCTTTGCAATTGATTTAAGAAAAAGCAATTAATAACAATAAAACTATAAAACAATGAAAAAGTTTATTTTACCGATGCTTGCAGCATTTGTCATGCTCACCGGATGTAGTGAAAAGGCGAGAGTGATAACCTCTTACTATACTGTCGAGAAAAACCAGTGGGAGCCTGCAACAACCCTCAATCCCGACGGAACCTATACCATCAATTACTACTATTCGTCATGGGAGAATATTGACATTACTCCCGATGTTATCGAAGAAGGTGTCGTGCTGGCATATTTCCTGGATGCCGACGGACGTGACAATCCGCTGCCATACACCCTCCATTTCGTGGACAATAACGGCGAGTACTATCAGGAGCGCATAGAGTTTGACATTGAAACTGGCAAGATTACTTTCAAGATAAAAGATACCGATTTCAATACTGCCCAATCGATGAACGATATCGGCACGATGAAGTTTAAGGTCAGCGTTATAGGTAACTTCTGACAAAGCTTGCTATAATAAAAGACACTGCCTTTTTGATGAACCCCGAAAGTTTTTTTTCAAACTTTCGGGGTTCATTATACCTGTCGGTGGTGTCTTTTTTATGTCTGATTCTCAGTATTGCAGTTTGATGTATTGTGGAGGTACATCCTTGACAAGCCAAACCCCGTTGCGCGACAGAAAGAAAAGGTGTCCGTCGTTCCACATCTTATGCGCCATAACGGTGAGAATGACTACATCACCTTTTCTGCGACGGCCAACCTGCAAGGCTGTT
This sequence comes from uncultured Bacteroidales bacterium, assembly GCA_946613135.1. Lineage (GTDB taxonomy): Bacteria > Bacteroidota > Bacteroidia > Bacteroidales > P3 > Colimorpha. The sequence continues at coordinate 1,551 of CAMOFI010000035.1, read as the reverse complement.
GTCCTGTCGGAAGACAGATGTACGAATTGTCGGCTCATGTGGCGCAGCCCCTGTTCTTTTATGGATTGGATGTTCGCAGCCACGGTGCCATGGAAAAGGAATTCGGGGGGCACTGTTTCGTCCGGCTCTACATCCACATCGATGCTGTGCCCTTGGCGTGCACGTATGCGCTGATGGTCGTCAGAGAACTCGAAACGCTGTTTGTTGCTTGTCGCAACGATGTCATCCAATTCTTCTTTTGTAAAGCCGTGGTGTTCGATGAGGTCCTGCACTGTTCGCCATCCATGTTCGTCAAACGGATAGCTTGCGTCGTGTCTCAGTAGATATGCCAATCTGCGTTCTTTGCTCATGGTTTGGAATGGTTGTGTTGTTGTGACTGTTACAGCTGAAACGACGAATAGGGTATATATAAAAAAACGCCCCATGTGTTGGGGTGTTTTGTTGTCCTACCAGGATTCGAACCTAGACAAGCTGATCCAGAGTCAGATGTGCTACCGTTACACCATAGGACAATGATGAACTTTTTTTCTGAAAGCGGGTGCAAAAGTACCAAGTTTTTTGATACTGACAAAATTTTTTTTTCTTTTTTTTATATACTGCTGTACGATTGAGAATTGTGAATGGACAATTGGCGGTAGAGGTGTGTTTTTTTTGCTCGCATGGAGCAGTTGTTAATAAGAATTCAGGTGTTTTTTCGTGAATCTTTTTTTTGTGACAGCCGTGAAAAAAAACGATTTCACAGGCAGAACTGCCCATGAAATCGCTTTTCTAAAAGTTATATTTTGTTTATTCGCTTGTTGTAGAGGTGATAGTGGTAGAGGAAGTTCCGTCGGCTTCGCTGCCGCTCTGGGTGTTCTTCTCCAGTTCCATCTTGCCGAAGCGGAGCGTGATGCCAGCGCTGATGTAGCGGCTGTTGAGGGTGCGACTCTTGCTTTCGCTGAGGTAGTAGGGGTTGGTATTGCTGGAGGCCTGGCCTATGTTCTTGCCCCAGTTGAAGATGTCCTGGATATTGATGTAGGCGCTGAGCTTGCGGTTGAAGAAGTCGGCGCGCACACCCATGTTGACCCAGTAGCGGGCGCTGCGGGTCGACATCAGGCCGAGGGTGGGGGAGGTGTAGTTGGCCGAAGCGTGGATTTGGTATTTGTTCCACACCTTGGTCCACATGTTGAGGCGTATGCTGTAGCTCCACTTGCTGTCGGTGTAGGGGTCCTGGCCCAACTTGTCGTACTGCATGGAGTAGCCGTAGTCGTAGACATTGGCGTAGAGGCGCAGGTTGAAGAAGCCGCTGGGACGGTAGGTGGCGTTGAGCGATGTGCCGTAGCGCCACGACGAGCCGATGTTGTATGGCGTGGAGTATTGGATGATGCGTCCGATGCAGGTGTCGATGGCATCGGTGACGTCGGTCAGGTTGTCGATCTCGCCGGTCGAGAGGCGTCCGTAGCCTTCCACACCGAGGCTGCCCCACATGAAGAACTTGGTCCATCCCGCTTCGGCGTTGTGGGTGTAGCTCTGCGTCAGGTCGCGGTTGCCGGTGCTGTAGCTGTCCTCGGT
>CAMOFI010000034.1 GCA_946613135.1 uncultured Bacteroidales bacterium | reverse complement strand
ACGCCATTCCAACGCCCGGATTGAAAACACGCTACCTCCGCATCGTCGCCAAGAATCCAGGTACCCTACCCTCTTGGCACATGTCGGCCGGGCAACCCAGCTACCTCTTCACCGACGAAATCGTCATCAAATAAAAGTCAAGGCTTCCCGTACGGAAGCCTTGACTTTTATTTTCCCATCAGTCTATGGTAGTGGCAAAAGAGCAGTTCCTCGTTGTCGTCATAGAGGTGCATTCCGCTGCCCTCGCAGTATTTCCATAGGTCGCAGTCCGAGCATTGTCCCTTTTTCATCCAGCTGTGGTCGCGGTATTTCTGGAATCGGTTCTGCCACACATCCCAAAGGTTGTCCTTGTATATATTGCCTTGGTGAAAGTTCGAACGTATCGACGTGCATCCCGAAATGGAACCGTCGCACAGCACCGAAGCCACCTCGACACCGGCACGGCAATGAAAGTAATAGCCACGCACCTCGCCCTCGTATGGGCCTAAGAATCCTTCGCAGCCATAGCTGGCATTTATGCGTCCTTCCTTTCGTGTACGTTTGATGAAGTCAAACAGTCCGCGGAACTGCTCGTCGCTGAGCTGCAGTTCAGGATTGTCGGCAGCACGCCCCATAGGGAAAATAGAGAACAGACGCCAGTTGCGTACTCCAATGGATATCAGATACTCCTTGAACTCTTCCAAACGGCTATAGTTGCGCGGATTGACGCAGGTGACGATATCCCATACCAAACCAGGAGTCCGCACCAGCATTTTTATTGCATGGTCGGCACGTTCGAAACTGCGCTCGTTGCGGCGAATCCAGTTGTGCTCCTCCTCAAAGCCGTCGAACGATATCGTAATCGAATGCATTCCGGCACGCAGCAGGCTGTCCAATCGCTGTTCATCAAGAAGCAAACCATTTGTAACCACTCCCCAAGGGAACTCCCGTCGGTACAGTTCCAAGCCCACCTCTTCCAAATCCTTTCGCACCAAGGCTTCACCTCCGGTAAAGGTTATGAATGTGGTATGCGGGTTAACATGAGGGGCTATATCGTCGATAGCCTTGAGGAAATCTTTGGCAGGCATATCCTCCACTGCTGGAGCCTGTTTACAGTCGCTCCCGCAATGGCGGCAGTTCATATTGCAGCGCAGTGTACATTCCCAAAACAGGTTACGCAGTTCGTGGATCTTGGCAGTGTTGTTGCAGATGTGTCGATGCAGGCCAAGGGCAATGCGTTTTTGAAAGGTCAGAGGCTGCCGGCGGTTCATTTCTTGCGTTTTAGTTTCACCGTCACCTCTGCTTTCTTCACGCCAACATTCCACTTGTCTCCACCTCCTTCAGGATCGCCAAATTCTACGCTTACCACCTGATTGTCGAACTTGCCGTTCTTGGTGCCGTCAATGTCGCGTACCACTATGCTCATCGTTTCCCAAGGGCGGTCGGTGTTTTTGACTTCAAAATTGCCGTGCGCATCGGTGGTGTCCGAATGAGGTGTGAGCATTGGCGGGAAATCCTGTTCTGGCATGTTCTTCAGGCCCTCGGTATCGTCGTTGCTGTTTACAAGCGTCACCTGCACTCCTCTTATGGGTTTGCCATTGGCATCGACCACACGGCCCTTAACAGCAAAGTTTGCCGTAGGAACACCATATACTGTCACCTGTGGCTCGCGAGGTGGCTCCTGTACAACAACCTTCGGCTCGGCAGGCTTGTCTGTCTGCTGACGATAGTCCGTTGCCGGCACGCCGTACATAGGCTTTGCCAGGTTGTCCAAATCGCCAGGATGCTCCGTTTTGTCCTTGTTGTCGGCAGGGGCTACCATCTGTTTGTTGCATTTGCAAGCCGATAGTCCAAAAAGACTCATCACACTGACCAAAAGCCAGTTCTTAAGTTTCAGGTATTTGATTTTCATTGCTCATTGAGTTTTCTGCATCATCAAACGCCGGCATATCTGCATCAAGCACACCCTTCTCGCAATACTTTGGCGCAATCACGCCATACATTGGAACAATCTCCGTTTCCTTTTTGCAAGCCGACAGTCCGAGCAGTGACATCAATCCCCAAAAAAGCAAATTGTTCAATTTCAAAAATTTGACTTTCATGAACAAAAGTTTTTTTGATTTATTTATCCAACTATAAGACGCACAACCATTCAAAATGTCACACAGCCCGAACAATTATTTTTAAAAACGAGATAAAAACAAAAATATTGCATCTTGCATTTTTTTTGTAAATTTGCGACGTAGAACGTCATATAGACAAATGGATAAAATACTAACTATCAGCGGCGAGCCCATAATCATTGCAGGTCCCTGCAGCGCCGAAAGCCAACAGCAACTTCTGGCGGTGGCCGACAAACTGGCCGAAGAGCCGCGCATATCGATGATGCGCTTTGGCGTTTGGAAACCGCGCACCCGCCCCGGCGGCTTCGAGGGGATGGGCGAGCCCGCCCTGCAGTGGGCCAAAGAGCTGAAAGACAAACATCCTTCGCTTCACCTCTGCTGCGAGGTGGCGCGTCCCGAACACGTCGAACTGTGCCTGCAATACGGCATCGACGCCGTATGGATCGGGGCACGCACCAGCGTCAACCCCTTCTTCGTCGGCGAACTGGCCGAGGCACTCCGCGGAACACAGCTTGCCGTGATGGTCAAAAACCCCATAACACCCGACATATCGCTGTGGCTCGGTGCTATCGAGCGCATCCAGCAGGCCGGCGTCGACGACATTGCCGCCATCCACCGGGGTTTTTCCACCTACAACAACTTCGGCTACCGCAACAATCCGCTTTGGGAAATCCCCATCGAGCTGAAGCGGCGCCTGCCTGAGATGCCCCTGCTCTGCGACCCCAGCCACATCGGTGGCCGACGCGACCTGGTGGCGCCATTGGCACAGATGGCCCTCGACCTGCACTACGACGGCCTGATTGTCGAATGCCACCCCGACCCCGACAACGCCCTCACCGACAGCGCTCAGCAGATAACGCCCGACGAGCTGAAAGTCCTGCTCGACAACCTGAAGACGCGCACCTACAACGAAACAGGGCCCAGCGACCTGCAGCGTATGCGCGAGCAGCTCGACGTCATCGATGCCGAAATACTGCGTCTGCTCGGGCAGCGGATGAACATTTCTAAAGACATCGGCGCCATCAAGCGCGCCCACAATATGCCCATCTTCCAGCCCCACCGCTGGCAGCAGGTGCTCGACCGGCAGATGCAGGCAGCCACCGACATAGGGCTCGATCCTGAGTTTGTCCGCGAGCTGACTGAAAAAATACACAGCGAAAGCCTGCGAGTACAGAAATAAGACACATTCCAAGAACGTCATTATAAACAATCCCGTTGCGTCGGATCTGAGATCCGACGCTTATGAATATAAGGATTTGCCGTCTGCAGCACAATAAAGAACCTGCCACAGCATTAATGTTGGTGCATTGAAAATCCTGATACTAAGCAGTTTCTGATTGCAAAATCCGAAACAACAAATGATATCCACCGCGTCAGGAAATTCTGCTCGTCAGCTTTATGACTTTTAAGGCAGTTGTTATAGCTTGTATTGCATTTTCTTCACTTTTTTAGAAAAAGGACTCAATATCTGAGAAAAAATTCATACATTTGCATTTCGACATAGCGGTGTTTTTATTTGATTCACACCGTAAAATTACTAAAATTAACGATTTACACAAGCCGTAATGTCACATTTTTGGAAAAAAATAATTTGTCAAACTTTAGTAATAAGAATAGAAGACACAAAAGATTCAATATATGAATGATTTGAGTCCATACATACAAGCCTATATAAAGAATCTGGACGAAATCCGCGAAAAGGAGGATTACAAATGGACTGCACTTGTAGAGTTCAAAAAGAACTTCCGTCTTCACGGGTTGTCCTTAGACGTGGTAAAATATTCTTTTGCAAAACACAAAAACCTTTTGGATGCAGGATTCTATTTTCCACTTGGAATGCTCAAGAAGGTAGTGACATATCGTCCCAAGGAAACTGAAAAGATGCTTGCAAGGCTATTTGACGAGAAGCGCGATCTCCGAGAGAGAATTGAGGAGTATATGGGAAACTTTGATGAGGAGGTCCGTTTAATAGCAAAAAATGAATTCAAGGAATGGGGAGAGAATAAAGTTCAAACATATCAGGACACCCATGCCATTTCCGTTTATCTATTCTTCAGGCACCCGGGAAAGCACTACATTTACAAGAGCAGCCTGTTCGATTCCTTTGCCACGATAGTTGGCTATCATATTAAAAGCAATGACAAAATTGGAAAATATATTGAGTTTGAAAACCTATGCGACCAGGTAAAATCGGAATTGCTTAAGGAGGAAGATCTTGTCGAAGACTACAACAGATGGCTGGAACTGAAGAATTTTGTGGACCCCATGTACAATCTTTTGACCCAGGATTTCATCTATGCGGTTGCGATTTATCTGAATGAAGAAATTACAGCAATAGAAGCCACGACCGATTTTGTGGATATCGAGTCTAAAACGTTTTCCCAGCATAAAGCGTTGTCTTTTGCTGGCACAAAGGGCGTTGACTACGAAAAGAGAGACAAATTGTGCAGAAACCTCGGAACAAAAGGGGAGCTCTGGGTGATGAACTACGAGAAGAGAAGACTGAGGAAGGACGGGATAAAAGGCGCGGTCAAGTATACGGCGCGTGATGAAGGAGACGGCTTGGGCTATGACATCGAATCGGTTGAAAGCGACGGAGTGACACCACGGTATATCGAGGTGAAGACAACCACAGGACCTTTAGACACACCGTTTTTCTTCACCTCAAACGAGCTTGATTTCAGCGAGCTGCACGCGGAACATTATTATCTTTACCGGGTATATGATTACGATGAAGGAGAGAAATATGCGAATGTAGGCATCGCTAAGGGCAGCCTGTCACAGCTGCGAGGTATTCCAGACAAATACAAAGCAATTGTAAAAGAGAAAAAAAAATGACCAATATACGATTCAAAGACACCGAAGCAACACTTAATAGCTTCCACTACACAGAAACATATTCTGATTGTCTGGAAGGACATCCCGTCGCGGTGGATGTTCTTTGCGTCGAATTGCAGATCTGCCGCAACAGGCCGCAACAGGTCATGTTTCGTCAGAACATTACTATGGCACTTGCGGACAGACAATAAGGTTTATACGGCTACAAAAATAAAAAAGGCATCCAAATAGGATGCCTTGACTTGTTTCATTTAAATTTCGCTGGGTTTATTCGGCGTTGGGGACAACGGACACAAACGAGCGGTCTTCACGACCTTTGTGGAACTTCACGATGCCATCGCACAGAGCGAAGAGCGTGTGGTCCTTACCCATTCCAACATTCTGGCCAGGGTTGTGAACCGTGCCGCGCTGACGAACCAAAATGTTGCCAGCAATGCAGGGCTGACCGCCATAAATCTTAACACCCAAACGTTTGCTTTCGGATTCACGACCGTTACTGGAACTACCGACACCTTTTTTATGAGCCATAATATATACGTTTTAAAAGGTTTTTTACTCTTGTTAATTACTCTATCTGTTTCTTCTGCTCGGATCAGATTAGTTTATGCTATTAATCTGAATCTGGGTCAGATAGTCACGATGTCCGTTCATCTTCTGGAAACCCTTGCGGCGGATTTTCTTGAAGACGAGAACCTTCTTGCCTTTAAGATGTTTCAACACAGTAGCCTTAACGCTGGCTCCGCTGATATAGGGCTGGCCAACGGTAACGTTACCATCATTGTCTTTAAGCATCACGGTGTCAAAAGAGACTTCGCTACCTTCCTCATTCTGAAGACGGTTGACAAAGATCTTCTGATCTTGGGCTACCTTGAATTGCTTTCCTGCGATTTCTACTATTGCGTACATTTTTAACTATTTATTTTTGGATTATTTTCACAAAATGGAGTGCAAAAGTACTACATTTTTCCAATACCACAAAATATTTTTAAACAAAAATAAAATACTATTTATAAATCAATCTATTACATCGTCAAAAATACTCTCTTACCTCTCCATCGTCCTCACATTCCTGCAACAATTCCACCATCGTTTTCTTAAATTTCGGATGTTGGAAATCAGGTATGATCTGCGCCAAGGGTTCCAACACGAACCTGCGCTGACTCATCCTCGGATGAGGGAGCACAAGGGTCGCATCGTCAACCACTTCGTTGTTGTAGAAAATCAGGTCTATATCAATGGGGCGCGACGAATATGTGTCGTGTGTATGCACATCCACGAAGCCTGTGCGTTTGCGACCCAGTTCCTTTTCTATCTCTTGTGTTATATCAAGCACTGTGTGCGCATCCATGTCGGTGTCTACAACCACAGCCTGGTTCAGAAAGTCCTGTTCATCATCGAATCCCCATGGCGCCGTTTCAAATATCGACGACGCCACCGACACCGTCCCAATGCGATGGGCTATCTCGCCTATCGCCCTCATCAGCAGCGCCACTCTCTCGCCCTGGTTGCCCCCGAGCAGCATCACAACACTGTTGTTCTTCCATCTTCCTCGATAGGTTTTCTGCAAATCCTGCTCAGCAAGCAATGCAAGAAAATCTTTGCGCTCTATCTCTCGTGCCCCGAGCGACGCCAGATGCTTGGTGTACATTTGGGCATCAACGAAGCGGAATCCGTGCAGTTGCGCAAACTCCACCATCTTCGCGAAAGCCACCTTCGATGCATTGCTGACCGTGTGGAACATCGACTCGCCACAGAAATAGTCGCTCAAGCTCACACCATAGAGTCCACCTACCAGTTTTCCGTCCTCAAATGTCTCGAACGAGTGGGCAAAACCAGCCTCATGGAGCTCACAATAACGTTCTATGAAGTTGTCGGTAATCCATGTCGATCCAGACGGATCGTTGCGTTCAACCTTCGAGCAATGTTCTATCACCTGCCTGAAACATGTATCAACTCTCACCTCCATACGGTTGGACCGCAACAGCCGGCAAAGACTTTTCGAGCACCTGAATTCATTAGGGAACAACACCATCCTCCTTTCTGGCGAATACCAGAATGGAGTTCCTTCAGCATCGTCATACCACGGAAAAATTCCCATGTAATAGGCATTAAGCAGCCACTCGGGACTCATACCGCCACCTACGGCCAAAAAGCCGTCCTTTTCGGCAAGCGACGGGTCTGGAAAGCCCACATTATGTTTGTCCAATACGTAGTACATTCTGCAACTATTGAAAAGAATATACAACGGAAGCCCCGACCCGATGCCGAGGCTTCCGTTATCCTATTTGACAAGGATGTCTTATTTCTGTTTTGTAAGCACTACAGTTTGTCCTTCTTCGGTGAAGGTCAACTTGTCGTCGTCAATGGTGAAGTTGATGGTGCTTTCATGGCCGTCCTCATCCTTGGCAGTCATGGTGCCTGCGCCCTTGCCGTCATAGGTGTAGGTGAAGTCAACAGAGCCGTCCATGCCGATCATCTCAGCGATTTCAGCATCGGTCATTCCGAGTGCGGCAAACATCTGGCGCAGTTCGTCGGTCATCACCAGGTCAAGGCTCATCTTGCCGGCAGTCTCCGTGGTGAACTCAACGGTAACGTCAGCGGTGATAGTTATACCGTCTTCCGTTTCCGAAATCTGGCCAACCCATTTGGTTCCTGTGAGGTCTTTGTCTTTCGAACATGCGCTCATGCCTATCATGACAAATGTCATAAGGGCTACATAGAGGATTTTTTTCATGATTTGAGTTTTTTGGTTAATAATTATTTTTTGTTTTGATTGCCTTGCTTTAACGTCAATCACGACTCTTTATTGTATCACTCTGTTTTTTTTATCCGCAATGGATAAAACTTTTCACAAGTTCGAGAGTCTTGTCGGCATCGTTGCCTATCTCAGCACGAAGATTGCGGTCGTTGAATGCACGCAGGTCCTTGATGATGCCATCTATCAGCTGTGGAGCAAAAACCCCCTGCGCTTCATAGACAGCACGGTCACGCTCCAGTATGTCGGCGCTGGCGGCACAACTGTCAGGCAGCACGTCGAGTCGTTTCAACACCTCTTCGTGTTCGAAGATGTTGACGCTTACGTAGCGGTCTTTGGCATACTGCACTGCATTCTCCATCTCGAAACCATGACGTGCAGCCACCGTCATTCCGGCAAGAAGCAGATACACGTTGGCACTGCCGTCGGGTGTGCGCAGCTCAATGGTCTGCTTGTAGCTGAAATCCACAGGGTCGTTGGCCTCAAGAGGGTTGCAGTGAGCCATCATGTTGCCGCTGCCCTTGGTCCAGCCAAGCGGCACGCGCACCATGGCGCTACGGTTACGGTCGCCCCAGCAGATGTTGGTAGGAGCCTCCTGATGAGGCACCAGGCGGAAGTAGCTCGTGGGATTGGTATCGCCAAAGGCCGTGAGCGATCCTGCCAGGCTGAGGATACCTGCGATGGTCTTGTGTGCCACCTCGGTAAGTCCATTTTCACCAACATACATATTCTTCCCGTCCTTGCTCACGCGAGTGTGGATGTGCATGCCGCTGCCGGCCTTGCCCACAGTGATTTTCGGAGCAAAGGTCACCGTAATGCCGTACTCGTGACCCAGCTCACGCATAATCCATTTGGCAATAACGAGTTGGTCGGCGGCATCTTCCAGATACGTCGGCAGAAACTCTATCTCGTTCTGTTCATACATCGTATCGCCCACCGTAAAGTTGCCCACTTCGCTGTGTCCATACTTTATCAGTCCGCCGCTTTCGGCAATGAGCTTCATGGCATGGGTGCGGAAATCCTCGAATTTGCAGAACGGCATCGAAGCATGATATCCACGCTGGTCAGCCGGCAGGTAGTCGTCCTGCTTGTCGGCAATGACGTAGTACTCCAACTCGCCCATCACCTCAAACTCCATGCCTCCCGTAGCCTTGCGGAAAGCCTCACCTGCCTTGTGCAGCGTGTATTCAGGAGCCATCTCGAAGGGTTCACCGTCCTTCGTATAGAAATTGCACAATATGTCAAGTGTCGGTATTTCTGCGAAGGGGTCAATAAAAGCCGTGCGGAATCGCGGAATGACATACAGGTCGGAGCTGCCGGCCTCAAGGAAAGGAAAGAGGCTGCTGCCGTCAACGCGTTCGCCCGAAGTCAGCACGTCGCGGATGTGGTCGTAGCTGTTGATGACAAAATTCAGCGTCTTCAGGCGTCCATCGTGAGCCATATAGCGGAACTTCACCATTTCGATATCCATCTCTTCTATCACACGCATCATGTCGTCGCGAGTGAACTGGCTTGCCGGTTTCTGCAGAAAGGCGACAAGTCTGTTAGGGTTTAATTTATAGCTATTTGCATTCATTTTTTATTCGATTTAGAAGTTTTTGGGGATGCAAAGATACAAATAAAAAAGAATAAAAAGCTGTAAACTAAAAAAATAATTTCCATCACAATAATCTATCACGCCTATCGTTATTTAATTTTGTGCACGAAAACTTTGGCACGAGAACGAAAACAAAAAGATTAAAAAATATACATCATGTTCAAGAAAGAAACTTATATCGCACGCCGCGAGCAGCTCCGCAAGGACGTAGGCCACGGCCTTATCATCATCCAGGGCAACCACGAGGCTCCCTGCAACTACACCGACAATACCTACTGGTTCCGCCAAGACAGCACATTCCTCTATTTCTTTGGCCTTCAGCGCGAAGACCTTGTAGGCGTGCTCGACTGCGACAATGGCAAAGACTACATTTTCGCCAACGACTACGATATCGACGACATCATATGGACTGGTCCTCTGCCTAACGTAAAGGAACTGGCTGCTTCGGTGGGCGTTGTAAACAGCGGCGACCTGCGTGCGCTGCAAACGCTCTGTACAAAAACAATCGGTGAGGCACGCAAAATCCACTACCTGCCTCCCTACCGCTCCGACAACATGCACCAGATGAGCGAGCTGCTCGGCATTAACTACAACGCCGTGACGCGCTACGCTTCGATGGACCTGATCAAGGCCTGCGTGAAACAGCGCAGCATCAAGAGCGACGAAGAAATAGAAGAAATAGAAAAAGCTATCGCCACGGCATACAACATGCACGTTGGAGCCATGAAAATGGCAATGCCCGGACGCTACGAATACGAACTGGCAGGATTCATGGAAGGCGAGGCCTGGAGAGGCAACGGCCCGGTCAGCTTCCCCGTCATCATGACCATCCACGGCGAAACGCTTCACAACCACGGCCATAACAACAAACTCGTCGAAGGACGCATGCTCGTCATGGATGCAGGATGCGAAACCGCCATGAACTACTGCAGCGACATCACACGCTCTGTACCCGTTGGTGGACACTTCAACGAACGGCAAAAAGCAATCTACGAAATCGTACTCAACGCCAATCTGGAAGCTATCCGCGTCACACGTCCCGGCATCACCTACCAGGAGGTGCACACTGCCGCCAGCCGCATCCTCGCCGAAGGCTACAAAGGATTAGGCATCCTCAAAGGCAATATCGACGACATCGTCGCCAACGGAGCCCACAGCCTGCTCATGCCTCACGGCTTGGGTCACATGATGGGACTCGACGTGCACGACATGGAAAACTACGGCCAGATCAACGTGGGTTATGACGACGAGACAAGACCAAGCGACCAGTTCGGACTCGGAAGCCTCCGCTGCGGACGACGTCTGCAGCCGGGATTCGTCATCACCGACGAACCGGGATGCTACTTCATCCCCGCGCTCATCGACAAATGGCATGCCGAAGGCACTAACAAGGATTTCATCAACTTCGACGAACTCGAGAAATGGAAGGACTTCGGAGGAATCCGCATAGAGGACGACATCCTCGTCACCACCGACGGCTGCCGCGTCCTCGGCAAACCCATACCGAAAACTGTAGCCGAAATCGAAGCAACGATGAATAGCTGACTAAAAAAGACAACTACATAAGGAAAGACTTTGTATGTAATGAACCCCGAAAGTTTTTATCCAACTTTCGGGGTTCATCGCATTTCTCATGATTTTTTCAATTCTCCAAATACCACCTGTACAGACGGCGGATGCCGTCGGCAAGGTCGACGGTGTGGTGCCAACCGAGGCGATGCAGACGCGAGGGGTCGGTGAGCTTGCGGGGTGTACCGTCGGGTTTGGATGGGTCGAAGTGGATTTCGCCCTTGTATCCAACAGCGTCGGCAACCATCCGCGCAACATCGGCTATGGTGTGCTCTATGCCTGTGCCAACATTGACGAAGTTGGTGTTGGGCACGCGGACATCGCCAGCCACAAGGTCGAAGCCGTCGGCATCCACGTTTTCGAGCATATATACGCAGGCCGAGGCCATATCCTCACTCCATAGGAATTCGCGCAGCGGTGTGCCTGTACCCCAAAGGGTTAACGAGGAATTACAAATATTGAATTCTGTATTCAGACGGTCGGCAGCGGCGGAAAAGCCGGCAGCGGCAGGGATTGTGGCCACAGGACGACGCATGAGGTCTTTGAGTAAGGTCTTTTCGTCGTTTTCCATCAGGCATTTGGCCAGATGCACCTTGCGAATCATCGCCGGCAAGACGTGCGAACCGATGAGGTCGAAATTGTCGTTTGGACCATATAGGTTGGTGGGCATCACCGCGACATAGTTGGTGCCATATTGTCGGTTGAAGGCGTGGCACATTTTCATTCCTGCAATCTTGGCCAAGGCATAGGACTCGTTGGTGGCCTCGAGCGGCGAGGTGAGCAGGCTCTCTTCGGGCATAGGCTGAGGTGCCAAACGTGGATAGATACAGGTACTGCCAAGAAAGAGCAATTTCTTGACCTTATGACGATAAGCTTCGCCGATGACGTTCTGCTGAATCTGCAGGTTCTGGTATATGAAGTCGGCCGGGCGCGTCGAATTGGCCATAATGCCACCCACAAGAGCAGCGGCAAGCACAACGACATCGGGCTGCTCGCGGTCGAAAAAGTCGCGCACTGCAACGGGATCCATCAAATCCAGCTCAGCGTGGGAACGGCCGACAAGGTTGGCGTAGCCTTTATGCTTCAATATGTTCCAGATGGCAGAGCCTACCAGACCATGGTGGCCGGCGACATATATCTTGTCAGATTTTTCCATCACGTACTTTCGTTAAGTCGTTTTCAACCATTATGCGGACAAGGTCGGAGAAGCTTGTTTTCTGTGGGTTCCACCCCAAGCGGGTGCGTGCCTTGGTGGGGTCGCCGAGCAGTTGCTCGACTTCGGCAGGACGGAAAAAGCGGGGGTCGACAGCAACAAGCGTGCGTCCCGTCTTGGTGTCGATGCCTTTCTCATCAATGCCGCTGCCCTCCCAGCGCAATTCTATACCGGCATAGCGGAAAGCCAACGTCACAAACTCGCGGACGCTGTGGTTCTCGCCAGTGGCGATGACATAATCCTCAGGTTCCGGCTGCTGCAGCATAAGCCACATACATTCTATATAGTCCTTGGCATAGCCCCAGTCGCGGAGGGCGTCGAGGTTGCCGAGATAGAGACAGTCCTGGACGCCGCAGGCAATGCGTGCCGCGGCGAGACTGATTTTGCGCGTGACGAAATTCTCACCGCGCCGTTCACTCTCGTGGTTAAAAAGGATGCCGTTGACAGCATACATACCGTATGATTCGCGATAGTTCTTCACTATCCAGAAACCGTACTGCTTGGCGACACCATAGGGCGAGCGCGGATAGAAAGGAGTGGTCTCGCGCTGTGGTATTTCCTGCACCTTGCCGTAGAGCTCGGAAGTGGAGGCCTGATAGAGGCGACACCTGCCAGTCATGTTGAGTATCCTTACTGCCTCGAGAAGCCTCAAACAACCTACTGCATCAACATCGGCTGTATATTCTGGGACATCAAAACTCACCTTCACGTGGCTTTGAGCCGCAAGGTTGTATATCTCGTCAGGCTGCACCTCTTGTAGGATGCGGATCAGCGAACTGCTGTCTGTCATATCGGCATAATGCAGATTGACAAGACGTTTCTTGTGCATGTCTCTAACCCATTCGTCCAAATAGAGGTGCTCAATTCGTCCAGTGTTGAACGACGACGAACGACGCAAAAGACCATGTACCTCATAGCCCTTGTCGAGCAAAAACTCGGCAAGAAACGATCCATCCTGACCTGTGATGCCTGTTATTAGCGCTTTTTTCATTTTTTACTTTAACCTTAACTTTAACCTTAACTTCAGAATGTTTATATCGCGACTTTCACTTCTCCATTCTCACTTCTCCGCTTTCTTGTCGAGTTCGCAGTAGACTGAGTTGTTGCTGATGAATTCGGGCACGATGGATTTCATCTTGGCTACTATCTGGCGGTCGTCGAGGGTATAGAGTATGTCCTGCAGCTCGCCATATTCGCGGTCAATGTCTTCAAGTTTGTACTTGCGCACTTCGGCACGCAGAATCTTCGGATGGTAGGTGGGTATGTTGTTCTCTTTGGTCGCAAGCAGCTCTTCGTACAGCTTCTCGCCCGGACGCAGGCCTATTTCCTTTATCTCTATGCCTTTCAAGCCTGACAACTGAATCATCTTCTTCGCAAGATCGTAAATCTTCACCGGCTTGCCCATGTCGAAGACAAAGATGTCGCCACCCTGGCCCATGGCTCCTGCCTCCAGAACGAGGTTGCAGGCCTCAGGTATTGTCATAAAGTAGCGGATGATGTCTTTATGCGTGACCGTAAGAGGTCCTCCGGCAGCAAGCTGTTTCTTGAACAATGGTATTACACTGCCGTTGCTTCCCAGCACGTTGCCGAATCGTGTGGTGACGAAATGGGTCCTTTCAGTCGAACGGCTCTGGATATAAATCTCGGCCATTCGCTTCGTGGCTCCCATAACGTTGGTAGGATTGACGGCCTTGTCGGTCGATACCATAACAAACTTTTCGGCTCCGTACTTTATGGCAAGGTCGGCAACATTCTTGCTACCGAACACGTTGACATATACCGCCTCGTACGGATTTTCTTCCATAAACGGCACATGCTTGTAGGCTGCAGCATGGTACACAAGATTGGGTCTGTACTGTTCAAAGACCTCCTCCATACGCGAATAGTCCTTGACGTTGGCAATCACGAATGCCATAGAGTCCACATATTTCTTGTAGGGCTCGTTGTTCTTCAGTTCAAACTGCAGGTCGTATAGGGGCGACTCGGCCTGGTCCAGCATCACTATCTGCTTGGGCTTGTACTGCAACAGCTGACGGCAGATTTCGCTGCCTATCGAACCCGCCGCACCAGTGACGAGAATCGTCTTGTCGAGTACCTCCCTTATAACGTTGATGTTGTCTATCTTTATAGGCTCGCGTTCCAGAAGGTCCTCAATCTTGATATCCTGTATCTGCGTCGACGTGAATGTTCCGTTCATCCACAACGAGATATGAGGTACTGCTTTGACAGTCAACCCGAGGTCGAGGGCTCTGTTGGTGATGGCCTGCTTGTGCATCAGCCTTATTGTCGGTATGGCTATAATAATCTGCGTAACATCTTTCGCCTTCACAAATTTGGGATTAAGCACGTCGCGGGCACGCATGACGGGCACACTGTCCAACTGCTGGTTCACCTTTGTCTTGTCGTCGTCTATAAACGCCACGACCCTGAATTCCTGATGCAGGTCCTGCTTCAACGCATTGTTGGCTATCACTCCGGCTGCTCCGGCTCCATATATAACCACATTGCATATCGGGCGGCTGCGCTTGAAGTACTGATTGTAGATGTAGAGCAGCGTGAAGCGTGCAAGCAACATCAGCACCGCAAGTATCGAGTACAGCATCGCTATGGCACGGTAGGAAAGCAGATAATCGCCATCGATAACATCCAATTTGTTGTTGAAAAAGTTGATGGATCCAAAAATCAAAATCGGCAAGGCGCATACTATGAGCACTCGGAAAATGTCGTTCAGACCCATATGGCGTATGATATTGCGATATGGCTTCATCGCGAGGAACAACAACAACGTTACTCCTGCAGTGATGATATACTTGAAAAGCAGCGACTCAATGGTAAGTCCTGCAACTGAACGTATAGCAAAAGCTTCTGCAACAATAAATGCAACAGTGAACAGTACAAAGTCTATACATAGCACTATCCATCCCGGCGCCGCTGAATGACGGAACCGTTTTACTACGTTAAAGAAAAACTTTTTAAACATATTCTTTCTATGTTGATTTGTATTGATTGATTTATTTATATTGATTCATTTTGCTCATATTCATAGTCTTGCCGTAACGACATCGCGCGGCAGAAACCGTTTCACGTCGTACACTACCCCTGGCGACGGCACCATCTGGCGGATGTCCAGTTCCAGAAAATCCCTGTGGGCTACCGCCAATATTGCTCCGTCGTACCTCATGCCTTCCACTTCACTCTTGTTAGTGACAATATCAATGCCATAGTCCTGTCGTGCCCGGCGGGCATCGGCCCACGGGTCATACACAGTTATATTCGTAGTATACTGACGCAGGGTTTGGTATATGTCCGAAACTTTTGTGTTTCGCATGTCAGGGCAGTTCTCCTTGAAGGTGAATCCCAACAAGAGTATTCTTGCGTCCTTCACAGGCAGGCCAGCAAGGTTCATCTGGTGGACCCACTGCTCCGCCACATAAGCTCCCATGCCGTCGTTTAGCCGACGCGCGTTGTACATCACTCGAGGCAAGACTCCATACACCTGGGCTTTCTCTATCATATAATATGGGTCCACACCTATACAATGGCCACCCACCAAGCCGGGCTTCATTCGGATAAAGTTCCACTTGGTAGCGGCAGCATCGAGCACATCGCCCGTGTCGATGCCCATAGCGGCAAAAATCTTGGCCAGCTCGTTCATAAAGGCGATGTTGACGTCGCGCTGGCAATTTTCAACAATTTTGGAAGCCTCAGCGACACGGATTGAGGGTGCGCGATGAGTTCCATTTTTCAAAACGCTGTTGTAAAGAGTATCGACAAAGACTGCAGCTTCGGGCGTGGACCCCGAGGTGACCTTACATATCGTTTTGACGGTATGTTCCTTGTCGCCGGGGTTGACACGTTCGGGACTATAGCCTACAAAGAATCCCTCATTATATGGCAGCA
>CAMOFI010000033.1 GCA_946613135.1 uncultured Bacteroidales bacterium | reverse complement strand
CGTTTCGGTGTGGTACCTGCTTTTGCAAAATGGCCTTTCATAGGCTTGGTGGTATGAGACTCTTTCTTTTCACCAAAAGCCAACTGAATGGCTTCATAACCATCCTTTTCGATGGTTCTTACTTGTGTAACGACACAAGGACCAGCTTCAATAACTGTGCACGGTATTTGCTTACCGTCGGCATCAAAAAGACTGGTCATTCCGATTTTTTTACCTAATAATCCTGACATTGATTTTTTTGATGGATTAGTTGTTTTTTAATTATCAGCATACATACAGCCGGGCTGTATTGGCATTGGCTGACATAATTCACACTTTGATTTCTACTTCGACACCGCTGGGGAGCTCAAGTTTCATAAGAGCGTCAATAGTCTTGGTACGGTCGTTGATTTCGATGTCCATCAGACGCTTGTACGAACTGAGTTCGAACTGTTCACGTGATTTTTTGTTGACAAACGTGGAACGGTTCACAGTAAAAATCTTTTTGTTTGTCGGCAGTGGGATAGGACCATTGACGACAGCACCCGTCATTTTAACGGTCTTTACGATTTTCTCGGCCGATTTGTCGACGAGGTTGTGATCGTAAGATTTGAGTTTGATTCTAATTCTTTGACTCACGGTTTTTAAATTTAGAGATCTTTATGAATAATTGTATTTGCTTTTCAATATGGCTTCCTGCTGCTCGTGCGAAACCTCTGCATAGTGTGAGAACTCCATGGTAGAGTTCGCGCGACCAGAGGTGATTGTGCGGAGGGCAGTGACATAGCCGAACATCTGTTCGAGCGGCACCTTGGCATGAATTGCCTGTACGCCGACCTTTGCGCTGATATTCTCGAGCATGCCACGGCGGCGGTTCAAATCGCCTGTGACATCACCGACATAAGCATCAGGAGTAAGCACCTCCAATTTCATTATCGGTTCGAGCAGCACAGCGCCGGCTTTACAGCAGGCGTTCTTAAAACCAATCTTTGCACAGACCTCGAAAGAGAGCTGGTCGGAGTCGACTGGATGGAAAGAGCCATCAATGACACGGACCTTTAGGCTGTCCAATGGATAGCCGGCGAGGACACCGTTGAGCATTGCTTCTTTAAAGCCCTTTTCGATGGCAGGCATGTACTCTTTGGGAATATTGCCACCCTTGACCTCATTGATAAACTGAAGTCCTTTCACATCGTCATCTGCAGGTCCGATTTCGAACAGGATATCGGCGAACTTACCTTTACCGCCAGTCTGTTTTTTATAAATCTCATGATGCTGGACGGTTTTGGTAATAGCTTCTTTGTAAGCCACCTCCGGGCGACCCTGGTTGACCTCGACTCCAAATTCGCGACGCAGACGATCCATGATGATATCCAAATGCAGCTCGCCCATGCCACTTATGATGGTTTGTCCAGACACTTCGTCGGTCTTGACACGGAACGTGGGATCCTCTTCGGCGAGTTTCATCAATGCATTGTCCAACTTGTCCATCTCAGCCTGCGAGTGAGGTTCGACAGCGATACTGATCACTGGCTCCGGGAATTTCATAGATTCGAGGACTATCGGGTGTTGCTCGTCGCATAACGTGTGTCCCGTTTTAATCTCCTTGAATCCAACCGCAGCACCTATATCGCCGGCTTCGATACGATCGAGTGGGTTCTGCTTGTTTGAGTGCATCTGCATAATGCGCGATATGCGCTCTTTCTTGCCTGTATTGGCGTTGTAGACATACGAGCCCGACTCGAGAGAGCCTGAATAGACGCGGAAGAAGCAGAGACGTCCGACGTAAGGATCTGTAGCGATCTTGAATGCCAGTGCTGAAAATGGAGCCTTGACATCGATTTTGCGGGTCTCTTCCTTGCCGGTCTTAGGGTTGACACCTTCTATATCGTCCATATCGAGAGGCGACGGCAGGAAAGCTGCCACTGCATCGAGGAGAGACTGAATGCCTTTGTTTTTAAAGGCAGATCCGCACATTACAGGGGTAATCTTCTTTGCCAAAGTAGCCTTACGGATTTCGGCAATAATCTCGTCCTCTGTAATCGAGTCGGGGTCGTCGAAGAATTTCATCATCAACTCCTCGTTCTCTTCGGCAACACCTTCAATCAGTTTCTGACGGTATTCAGCCACGACATCCTTAAGGTCATCCGGCATCGGGACTTCGAAGAACTTGGTTCCGTTCGAGGCCTCATCCCATATAAGAGCCTTGTTGGTTATCAGATTGACAACACCCTTATACAAATCTTCCTGTCCGATAGGGATTTCGATAGGGATCGGATTGGCTCCGAGTCTTTCTTTTATCTGGTTTACAACCGAGAAGAAGTCGGCGCCTGCGCGGTCCATCTTGTTCACGAAGGCAATACGCGGCACTCCGTATTTGTCAGCCTGACGCCATACAGTCTCCGACTGGGGCTCGACGCCGCCGACAGCGCAAAAGATGGCTATTGCTCCATCGAGGACTCTAAGCGAACGCTCCACCTCGACAGTAAAGTCGACATGGCCTGGAGTATCAATAATATTATATTTATAGCGTTTATCTTTCCACTCCCAATAGACTGTCGTAGCTGCCGAGGTAATGGTGATACCTCGTTCCTGTTCCTGAACCATCCAGTCCATTGTGGCCGAACCCTCGTGGGTTTCGCCCAACTTATAGTTCTTGCCCGTATAGTACAAGATACGCTCTGTCGTTGTTGTTTTGCCAGCATCGATATGCGCCATTATACCAATATTTCTTGTAAGATGAAGGTCGGACATGAGACTAAATTGTTAATTGGATAAATTAATGAATAAACTATAATATTATATTGAAAAGTGGTTTTAGAATCTGAAGTGCGAGAATGCCTTGTTGGCCTCGGCCATACGATGGATATCCTCTTTACGTTTGAATGCTGCACCTTCTTCCTTGTAAGCGGCCTGGATTTCAGCGGCGAGCTTGAGAGCCATTGTCTTTTCGCTGCGTTTGCGCGAGAAGGAGATGAGGTTCTTCATGCCGATAGACTGTTTACGTTCGGGGCGGATTTCTGTAGGCACCTGGAAAGTGGCACCGCCGATACGACGGCTCTTGACTTCCACTGAAGGGGTGATGTTGGCGAGGGCCTTTTTCCACACTTCGAGACCGTCTTCCTTGGTACGGTCGGCAACGACATCGATTGCCTCATAAAAAATCTTATAGGCGATAGTTTTCTTGCCACCCATCATGAGGTTGTTGACGAACTTGGTGACGAGGACATCGTTGTATTTAGGATCCGGAAGGATTATTCTCTTTTTTGGTTTTGCTTTTCTCATTTCTTTATCAAGCTAAAAAACGTGTTTACAATCTGATTACTTAGCGGCCTGTTTCGGTCGTTTTGCACCATATTTGGAGCGGCGCTGGCGACGACCGTCAACTCCGGATGTGTCGAGTGCACCACGGATGATGTGATAACGAACGCCGGGAAGGTCTTTGACACGACCGCCACGGATCATAACGATGGAGTGCTCCTGAAGGTTGTGGCCTTCGCCTGGGATGTAGGCATTAACTTCCTTCTGATTGGTCAGACGGACACGGGCCACTTTACGCATAGCCGAGTTAGGTTTCTTAGGTGTAGTGGTGTACACGCGGGTGCACACGCCACGACGTTGCGGACAAGAGTCAAGGGCGGGAGACTTGCTTTTGTACTCCATTTTCTGACGTCCTTTGCGAACTAATTGCTGAATTGTTGGCATTGTTTCTTTTTAAGGTTAATATTTCAAAATAAATGATTTCGATTCAATTGTACAGACATAATCTGCCCATAAAATGGAGTGCAAAATTACAACCATTTTACAGACTGGCAAAATGTTAGCATTCCATTTATTCTTAAAAAAAGTTAAAATCTTTTGGCGAAACTAATTTACAATGTTTTACAATTTGCAATTTAAATATTTTAAGAATGCATTTACCCTTCGGATTCGCCACAGGGAAAAGGGCAAAACGGACAAGCAATTCATAAATTCGACATTTTTTCAACAGCTGTTGACAACTTTTTGGCTATCGTCACTAAAACAGGACACTATATCGCGGTTCTGAACAATATGTGCTGAGACTTTTTGACGCAATACAATTCTTTTTTCGACCCCATCTACAGAGCACCTCTAATAATTATTTAAAACGGCGAATTGTACGAATTAATCGAATTGAAATTTAGAAATTTGTTTTGCAAACAAAACGCGAATTAAACGAATTTTTAGAGGTTACCTACAATAAAAAAAGTTGGACCCCGTTTTAAGCGTCAATGAAAAGGAACAAAATAATATTATTCACGATACTGTCAATGGCTATCGGCTCGATAGTCGGCAGCTGGGCCACACTCAGTGCGGTAAAGAAAACACGCATTGACGCTTTAAACTACAATTCGATAAACGACAGCAAGCTTGGCGCCATCTGGAATCTTGTCGACAACAATTATGTCGACCCTCTCGATAGCGACTCGGTCATGGACAAAATCTATGCTGCAGTTCTTTCCGCCCTTGATCCTCACAGCAACTATCTGCCACGCGACATCTATGCAAAGGAGCAGGAAACTCTTCGAGGCAACTTTGAAGGTGTGGGGATAGTCATCCGCATGACAAACGACACGGTATGTGCAGCGCAGATTATTCCCGACGGTCCGTCTGAACATGCAGGACTTCAGGCCTGCGACAGAATTCTTAGCGTTGACGGCATACGAGTTTCGGGAGTGAAGATGCCGACTGATAGCGTCATTGCCAAACTGCGAGGGCCTCGAAAGAGCATTGCCGACCTGACAATATACAGAGTCAGTGACAAACGGACCTACAACATCAAAGTGGTGCGCGACATTATAAAAACCCCAAGCCTCACCTATAGTGGCATGCTCGACAAACAGACAGGTTACATACGCCTAAGCCGATTCGGCGAAACCACTTACGACGAATTCCGCGACGCCATACTACAGCTTAAAAAGAAGGGGATGAAACGCATGTTGTTAGACTTGCGCGACAACGGAGGCGGCACACTGTCCTCTGCCATTGACATCTGCGATGAATTATTGCCTGGAAACGAACTGATAGTCTACACCGAAGGTCGACACCAACGCCGCAGGAATGCCCATTCGACACCCGGAGGGCTTTTTGCCAAAGGCGAGCTTATCGTCATGATTGACGAATTCTCAGCATCGGCGAGCGAGATTGTGGCTGGCGCCATACAGGACAATGACAGGGGCACCATAGTCGGAAGACGCTCGTTCGGCAAAGGGCTCGTCCAGCAGCAGTTCCCCCTCCCCGACCGGTCTGCCGTCCAACTTACCATAGCTCGCTACTACACCCCCTCCGGCCGATGCATACAACGCCCCTACAACAAAGGTACTGACGAATATTATTCTGAATTCGTACAGCATGTGATTGACGAATACAACAATGACTCGATCCTTTCTCAAGTGACTGATTCGACGCCATACTATACCAGTGAAGGGCGCGTGGTGTACGGAGGAGGAGGCATTTTGCCAGACCATATCATCCATCTGAAGGCCGACACCAACATCATCTATTACACCCAACTGCTCAACAAAGGCATAATCAGCAACTACGTCTTCGACCTTGTTTCCAAAAACGGGGCATCCATAAAAGAATGCTACGGCAACGAAAACGGATTTCTTGCAAAATACAAGGTAGACGACAAGATGATGCAAAACCTTTTCGAACTGGCCGACAAGAGCGGCATCGAACGCAACAACAAGAGCATCAATAAATTTAAGGAAGAGATACGCACACGCATCAAAGCCGAAATCGGCGACATGCTATACGGGACCAATTCATTCTACAAACTGCTTCTTCCCTACGACCCCGAAATAAAAGAAGCGCTGCAGATATTCAACAAACACTGAACCAGCAAAAAAACGACACATGAGAAAGATAGTCTTTTTTGTTTCAATACTATTATTGTCAACTGTGCACCTTTCTGCCAAAGGAACCACATTCAGCGGCAGACTCACTGGAACTGAGAGCAACAAGTCCTCGGCATATATCAGCAAGATTGCCGGAAGCAGTGTCATTCCGTTCGACACAGTGGATCTCGACACAAAAGGCAATTTCAAATTTAACGCTGAAATAGACGAACCGACGCTCTTCCTGATCAGTTTTGACGGCTACAGAAAAAGCGTCATACACCTCATGCTCGAGCCCAACGACAAGGTCAGCACTGACATGCGAATCAACCACGGGATAATCGAGGTTGTCGACGCAAAAGGGTCTGACAATGTGGTGCTGTACAAAGACTTCAACCAGATTCTCTTTCGCTACGCACTGCGCGTAGACAGTCTGAACACCGAGTATGCACTGCCGTCGACCAACGAAGAGCGCAAGCAACAACTTTCAACAGAATTCCAGACGCTGCAGATCTCACAGAATGTCGAACTGCGACAACTGCTCACAAAGAACAGTGACGTACTCATGAGCGCATTCTTGGTCACATACTTCGACAGCGACATCGAAACATACATAGACCTTTTTGAATCAATAGAGAAAAACCTGACACCCAAATATGGCGGCAACCAGTTTGTACAGTATGTCAGCTCGCGAGTCAAGACAAGCCTGACGGCAGGCCGGATGGCTTCTGAAATAACCATGAGCGATCCTGACGGCAAGATACGCAAACTCAGCGACCTGCGGGGCAAAGTGGTGATGATCGACTTCTGGGCTTCATGGTGCCGTCCCTGCCGCATGGAGAACCCCAATGTCGTCAAGCTATACCAGAAATATCACGACAAGGGGTTCGAAATCTACAGTGTTTCGCTTGACAAGAAACGCGACGACTGGCTTCGCGCCATAGACCAAGACAACCTGATATGGCCTAACCATGTCAGCGACCTCAACGGATGGACCTCGAGCGGCGGTGCTGCCTATGGCATTACCTCAATTCCCAGCACTGTGCTCGTCGACCGCGAAGGACGAATAATCGCCCGCAACCTACGAGGCATCGAACTCGCCAACAAACTCCGCGAAATATTTGGAGAATAATCAAACGCATTAAACAAAAATCATCTTGTACAGCTACGAATATCCCAGACCGGCACTAACTGCCGACATAGTAATCTTCAACAACGAGGCAACAAAAGTGTTGCTCATCAAACGAGGCAACGAGCCCTACAAGGATTGTTGGGCCTTCCCCGGTGGTTTCTTTGACATGGACGACCGCGACATAGAGCATACCGCTTCTCGCGAGTTGGAAGAAGAAACCTCGCTAAAGGGGATTCCTCTTCATATGGCATGCATAGCCTCGCGCGAAGGACGCGACCCCCGAGGACGTACTGTCAGCGTAATATTCACCGCTAAAGTAGACCCGACAGCCATACACCCAAAAGGAGGCGACGACGCACAAGTCGCAGAATGGTGGCCTGTCCATGATCTTCCTCCCCTCGCTTTCGACCATAGCGAAATCCTTGAAAAAATCATGGAGCAGCAGTAGAGAGAGCCTCCCACTTTATGGCCATGTTTTTTTCTTACTCCAAACTTACAATAAAACACAATCTGTCACGTTTGAAAAAAAGAACAAATAAAATATAACATTTCATTCATGAGTGCAATAACAAAAACAATGATAGAGATGGCGTTGAGCCATGTTGACGACCCCGACCTTGGACAGAGCCTTACCCAGCTTGGGATGATCGAGAACATAACCGTCGACGACATGAAGGTAAGTTTCGACCTCGTGCTTACCACCCCTGCATGCCCTATGAAATCAAAGATGAAAGAGGATTGCATCAATGCCATACACGAGTATGTAGACCGCAACGCCGAAGTCACCGTGAACCTCACATCGCGCAAGGTCGAACAGCCAAAACCCGAAGAGATGTTCCCGAACATCAAACACACCATTTTGGTAGCCAGCGGCAAGGGTGGTGTAGGCAAATCCACTGTCGCTGTCAATCTGGCCGTATCGCTTGCCAAGACAGGCGCCAAAGTAGGACTTATAGATGCCGATATCTATGGACCTTCCATACCCATCATGTTCAACATCACCGACAACGACATCTATGGCGAGAAACACGGCGACAAGACCTATATGACTCCCATCCTGAAATACAACGTCAAACTGATGTCTGTCGGATTCCTTGTTGATCCCGACAAAGCGATGGTGTGGCGTGGACCCATGGCCAGTGGAGCACTAAAACAACTGCTCACCGAAACCTGGTGGGGCGAGATAGACTATCTTGTCGTCGATATGCCTCCCGGAACTGGCGACATACAACTAACCATAGCACAGACATTGCCCGTAAGCGGTGCCATCATCGTAAGCACACCGCAGAATGTGGCACTTGCCGACGTGGTGCGCGGTGTCGAGATGTTCCAAAACCCCAACATCAACATCCCCGTTCTCGGATTTGTCGAGAACATGGCATGGTTCACTCCTGCCGAGCTGCCCAACAACAAGTACTACATCTTCGGCAAAGAGGGATGCACCAAACTGTCTAAAGAAATGAACATACCACTCCTCGGACAGATTCCGCTTGTGCAAAGCATAGCTGAAAGTGGCGACAGCGGGAAGCCTGTGGCTCTCTGGAGCGACACGCCAACCCCCGAAAGCGAAGCCTTTGACCAGCTGGCCGACAACACCATCAGGGAAATCTGCAAACTCAGCAAATAAAAACAAGAATACAACATTATCGGCAACCACAGCCCTAAGCCAATCATTTAATAACTTCAAACACATTATTATACAATGACTGACGAACAGAAATCAATCATCGAAAAGAAAGTCCAGAATGCCCTTAGCCAAATACGCCCCTACCTGCAACAGGATGGTGGTGACGTGGAATACGTAGACATGACCAACGAAGGTGTTGTCATGGTTCACCTCCAAGGACACTGCGGCAGTTGCCCACATGCTATGCAGACCCTCAAACAAGGCATCGAGGCAGCCATCAAGAAAGTCATTCCTGAAGTCAAAAGCGTTGAACGGGTTTAAAAACTATCTCTCATACTATGGTATACACAAAAACAGGTGACAACGGCACCACCTCACTCGTAGGTGGCAAGCGTGTCAAGAAATGCGACCAACGCGTCGAAGCCTACGGCAGTGTCGACGAGTTGAATTCGCATATAGGCTTGCTTGCTGCAATGCTTTACGACAAGTCGCAGAACCTCGACATAGCATTCGACATCCGCGAGCAATACGAAGACAAACACAACCAACTGAAACGAATCCAAAACAGGCTGTTTATTGTCCAAACACTACTGGCTACCGAAAAAGAGGACACTTACAAGAAGCTGCCACAGCTGGAGGCCGACGACATATCCGAAATGGAAAAATGGATAGACGCCATCGAAGAGATGCTGCCCAAACTAAACAGTTTTGTCATCGCCGGCGGCAATATCGAGTCGGCACAGGCCCATGTGGCACGCACCGTTTGCCGACGGGCAGAAAGAGAGATTGTACGGCTCTCCGAGACGGAAGACGTAGAAGAAATTCTGATGAAATACACCAACCGCACATCCGACTATCTCTTTGTTCTGTCGCGTCTTATTTTATTATTGGACAATAAGCCTGAATTTTTTTGGAGTGTCAAATAATATTTCATACAATACAGCGTTAAGAGGAAGAAAATTAGCACAATAAAATAAGACAACAAACACATTCTCAGATAATTAATAGAACAAAGGTAAAAAAGTCAGAACTATGTATTGGACACTTGAATTAGCATCAAAACTCGAAGACGCCCCCTGGCCAGCAACAAAAGACGAATTGATTGACTATGCACAACGCACGGGTGCTCCTATGGAAGTGATAGAAAATCTTCAAGAAATAGAAGACGAAGGAGACCCCTACGACAGCATCGAAGACATCTGGCCTGACTATCCGACAAAAGAGGATTTCTTTTTTCAAGAAGACGAATATTAATCGTTTTGATATTCATCAAACCCAACAAAAGGACAGGACACTTCCCGTCCTTTTTTTCTATAGCTGCCCATCGTTCCCGTACACTAATTGCTAAGTCTCTTTAACAAAAACACAACCGATTCCCCAAAATGTCAACCATCACCTTCATCGGTTCCGGCAATGTAGCAACACATCTGGCTAAAGCGCTACACGCCGCAGGGCATCAAATCCTGCAGATTTGGTCGCGCGAATACGATCATGCCGAGCATCTGGCCAACCAAGTATTTGCCGAGCCCATCGACAGGCTCAACCTGCTATATCCGACAGCCGACGTATACATCCTTGCCGTCACCGACGACGCCCTGTTCGACCTTGCCCTCAACCTCAAACTGCGTGACGCCATCGTGCTCCACACTGCCGGGTCCGTATCTCTGCGTGTGCTGCAGCCCATCAGCCGAAAGCACGGCGTGATATGGTCGCCACAAACATTCATACGCGACGTAGCTATGGACTACAGCGAACTGCCATTCTGTATTGAGGGTTCGTCTCCTGAGGTGGAAAAATCAATCCGAACATTGCTTGAACCCGTATCGACACACATCTTCCACATCGATACCCAGCAACGGCAGTGGCTACACCTCGCTGCCGTAATGACCAACAACTTCGGCAACGCAATCAACGCACTGGCGCAAGACATACTGCAACAGCATGGGATACCTTTCGAAATACTTCACCCCCTCATCACCATGACGGCCGAGAAGATCAAACAAGGGGGACTCTGGCAGCAACAGACAGGACCGGCACGTCGACAAGACAAAAAAACCATCGACAACCAACGACGCCTAATCGCCGACAACAAACAGTTGCTCGCACTCTACGACCTTCTTACCGACACCATACAAGAAAACACGCTGAAAAAATGCTGACAGACACCCATTCACACATTTATGCCGAAGAATTTGACTCCGACCGCGACGAAGTCATTGCTCGAGCAGAATCCGTCGGAGTGGGACTGATACTGCTGCCAGCCATCGACAACGAAAGCTACGACCGGCAAGAGACCTTGGCAATGGCCCGTCCCGACCTGTTCAGACAGATGATGGGGCTGCATCCAACATCTGTAGGGACAGACTATATGTCCTCTCTATCTGTCGCCAAAGCCAAACTGTACGATGAGCCACAAAAATACATAGGCGTAGGCGAAATAGGACTCGATTTCTATTGGGACACCAAGTTCCGCGACGAGCAAATCGAAGCCCTTGAGACACAATTCATGTGGGCTGAAGACCTCAAGAAGCCCGTTGTGCTGCATCTTCGCAGCAGCAAGGACGGAAATGCGGACAACGACGCCTATGCCACAATCTTCAGCATACTGGAAAAACACCCTTTAGTCCACGGCATCATGCATTGCTTCAGCGGAACCTTGAACGACGCCCATAGAGCCATATCGATGGGCTTCCTCATCGGCATCGGAGGCACCGTCACCTACAAGAAATCCACCCTGCCTGACATTGTCCGCGACATACCTCTTGAAAGCATTGTTCTTGAAACCGACGCTCCCTATCTTGCGCCCGTTCCACACAGAGGCAAACGGAACGAGACTGCATATGTATCCCTTGTAGCTGAAAAAGTGGCGGAGATCAAAGGTGTCTCTCCCGATGAAGTAGCCAATATCACCACGGGCAACGCAAAAAAAATGTTCTTCGACGACTGACAGCCCTGCGACAATAAAAAAGAGATGGTCACGGATGGCCATCTCTTTTTTTTAACATTCTCTTTTACTATCGTTTTGTCGAGACAATAAGAAAGTCAGTGTTCGACCAGAATGCATTTACATCCTTGATGACAAGCTTCTTGGCCAGTTTCGAATCCGACTCGTCGTATACAATCTCGTATGAATCCTTTGGATGACTGGAGATTATGCGTGCCTTGCGCAGGTTGATGTCGATACTGCTCACCTTGGTTTTATCAATCAGGGTGAAATTCTTCACATTGACATTGTTTGTGGCATGCTGTGATTTGAAGAGCAAACCGCCATCCTTGCTGACGATACCCTTGTCTTTCAGATCGTCGTAGTTGCCTACAACGTAATAAGCCTTGTGCGACTGGTCAGCGAGGTATGCCATTTCCTCCTGCTGCTGGGCGATGCGTGCATCCTTTTCCTTATTCGACTGAGTCAAGTCACTTACATTGCCCGACAGTTTCTTGATAGTTTCCTTGCTGATGGTAAGTTCACTCATCAGGTTGTTGATCTGTGTCTCCTGTTCGGCCATACGCGAGTTGAGAGACTCGATGAAGCCCTGCAGTTTTTCGTTCTCAGCCCCCAGAGTTGCTATTTTGCTGTTCAACTGCGAAATTTTCGACTTGTTCTGCGACATAATGCTTTCGATTGCCGCCAGTTGGTCTGTCACTTGACTCTTCACATTGGCGTTTTTTTCAGGATGCTGTTGACGCAGACTTGAAATCTGGCTATAACGCGACGAAATCTCCGTAAGATTGTTCTCTATCTCACTGAGAGTTTCGAACAAGGCATCGATTTCGCCATCTTTTTGGTCGATAACGGTCTGCAGAGAGTCAGCACGTTCGGTGGCGGCATTAAGTTTGGCTTCGTTGCCGGCACACGATGCAAAAACCATAGGCACCAGCGCCATGGCGATAACAAAATACTTTTTCATGATACTTTATTTTAATTACTTTTTCTGTTTAGACAACTAATGGACGATATTCTCATATTTAAGCACACTCCTTGTATTTCAAACAATTACAAGAAGCAATACAATCCTCTGACCATCAATTTTACATTGCAAATTTACCAAAAAAAAGAGAAAACAAATCAATTTTTTAATCACAATGCACAACTCAATGATTTACAGCTATTAAAAATAAATTCAGAAAACAATTTGCAGAATCAGTTTAAACAATGTATATTTGTGTGCCGAAAATTTTCAATTCAGTTTCGGTAAACGATTCATACCAACCCATTTACAACAAAAATTCAACATTTAAACATGTCTAAAGAGATAAAATTCAGCCTGGTGTACCGCGACATGTGGCAGTCGTCGGGCAAATATCAGCCGCGTGTAGACCAGCTCACAAAGATAGCCCCCGTCATTGTCGCCATGGGCTGTTTCGACCGTATAGAGACCAATGGCGGAGCCTTCGAGCAGGTGAACCTAATGTATGGCGAAAACCCAAACAAGGCAGTACGTGCATGGACCAAGGAATTCAACAAGGCAGGCATACAGACCCATATGCTTGAACGCGCCCTCAACGGCTTGCGCATGTTTGGAGTTCCAAAGGATGTGCGTCAATTGATGGCCAAAGTAAAGAAAGCCCAAGGCGTAGACATCATGCGATCTTTCTGCGGTCTCAATGATCCTCGTAATCTGGAGCTTTCAGTCAAATATGCAAAAGAGGCCGGCATGATAAGCCAGGCGGCCCTCAGCATCACCCACTCGCCGGTGCATACTGTAGAATACTATATGGGCATTGTCGATAAACTTGTCGAATTCGGGGCCGACGAGATAGCCCTCAAGGACATGGCCGGTGTTGGCCGTCCTGCCACTCTTGGCCGCCTTGTCAAAGAGATAAAGACAAAATATCCTCATATCATAGTGCAATACCATGGCCACACCGGGCCCGGGCTGTCGATGGCATCGACGCTCATGGTAGCACAGGCTGGGGCCGACGTTATCGACTGTGCCATGGAGCCGCTTTCGTGGGGCATGGTCCATCCCGATGTCATCTCCGTTCAGGCCATGCTTAAAGATGCCGGTTTTTTGGTCAAAGACATCAATATGGACGCCTACATGGAGGCAAGAAAACTGACGCAAGAGTTCATCGACGACTTCCTTGGTCTCTACATCAACCCTGCCAACCGCATCAGTTCGTCACTGCTTGTGGGCTGCGGACTGCCCGGGGGCATGATGGGTTCGATGATGAGCGACCTCAAGGGCGTACATGGAGCCATAAACATGGCTCTCAAGAAAAGCGGCAAACCCGAAGTAAGCTTTGAGGAGTTGACCGTACAGCTCTTCCAGGAAGTAGAACACATCTGGCCCATGCTTGGCTATCCCCCACTGGTTACGCCATTCAGCCAATATACAAAAAACATTGCCGTCATGAACCTTCTCTCGATGGCACAAGGCAAACCCCGTTTCAGCCAGATAGACAAAGACAGTTGGAACATGATTCTCGGCAAGGCAGGCAAACTGCCCGGCACACTGGCTCCCGAAATCGTAGAACTTGCCAAGCAACAGGGACTGGAATTCTACACTGGCGTTCCGCAAGACGCCTATCCCGATGCACTTCCCGAATACATCAAGGAGATGGAAGAGAACGGCTGGGACCGCGGCGAGGACGACGAAGAGCTCTTCGAACTGGCAATGCACGACCGCCAATACCGCGATTACAAGAGCGGCATAGCAAAGGAGCGTTTCTATAAGGAAATCGAAAAGCTCCGCGCCGAGAAAGCCTCTGCATCCAATGCTCCCGCTGTTGAACCCGGCACCATGCCCAACTACATGAAGGAGCGCTTCCGCAACGCAACCCCAATTGTTGCAACAGCAACAGGTCAGATACTTTGGGAAATCGACTTCAACGACAAGTCTGTAGCTCCTGCTCCTGGGCGCGAATACAGACAAGGCGACACCTTCTGCACCATACAGGCGAGCTACGCCATGATGCCCGTGACCCTCAGTATCGGTGGACGCCTTGCCGACACCTGTGTGGCCCAGGGTGCGATGGTCAAGAAAGGCGACGTAATCGGCTGGATTGAAACAAAGGAAGCTTCCAAATAGCAAAATAATTTGCTCAATTGAAAAACATTGTGTAATTTTGCCGTTCGATATGCCAAGGTGAAAACATTGGCATCGAACAACAAAAACATTAGAAAACAAATAAATACATAGATATGGATCCACTTAGTCCTTTTGCATTAATCATTGGTGCAATCTTTGTAAACAACGTAGTTTTGGCACAGTTTTTGGGTATCTGCCCGTTTCTGGGAGTATCTAAAGATGTAAAGAGTTCTCTCGGTATGGGCGGAGCCGTCCTCTTCGTGATGCTTCTCGCCACACTGGTGACCTACCTTATCTACAAGTATCTGCTTATGCCTTTCGACCTCGTCTACCTCCAGACAATAGCCTACATCCTCGTCATTGCAGGATTGGTGCAGATGGTTGAAATCATACTGAAAAAAATAGCTCCAGCACTTTACCAGACCCTGGGTGTATTCCTGCCTCTTATCACAACCAACTGCGCAGTATTGGGTGTCGCCATCCTTGTAATCCAGAAAGAGATGAACCTGCTGCAAAGCATCATTTATGCCGGCAGCATAGCAATAGGCTTCACCCTTGCACTTGTTATATTTGCAGGCATACGCGAGCAAATGGAGCTTACCGGAGTGCCAAAGGGCATGAAAGGTGTACCTATCGCCCTTGTCACAGCAGGCATCCTGGCCATGGCATTCATGGGATTTGGTGGCATTGTGCCAATACCTTAAAACAGCAAAAACAACTGTTGAATTTGTTAAAAAACAACAGAAAAACATCGGATAATAACAAGTGACCAATTACAAAACCAGAGTATTGAAATTATTGCAATACTCTGGTTTTCAATTTAACAAACACCAATTAAGAATTTTTAAACTTTTTTTTTCAGCCACGTATAAAAAATGTAGTACTTTTGCCCTGAATTTCAAAGGAACTAAAACAACATTAATAATAACCAATTTAAATTTAAAACAAAATGAAGAAAGTATTTTTTGCATTAGCAGTTGTCGCTATGTTCTCGTTCGTAGCTTGCAACGGCAACGCCGCTGCTGAAGACACCACCGCAGCTCAGGAAACCGAAATGGTTCAGGAAGCCGCTGAAGAAATCGTCGACGAGACCCCCGAAGCTGTTGAAGGCATGGCTGACGAAGCTGCTGCCGAGGCTCAGGACGTTGTTGCTGAATAAGCTTTAACTCCTCGCTGCGATTAGCAAACGGAAATATTTCCGCAAAAAAAAGGCTGCAATATTGCAGCCTTTTTCTATAAACGACACCTCTAATAATTTTTTTTTAAACGGCGAATTGTACGAATTTAGTCCGACATTTGATTAAACTATGAAGGAGGACGTAGCAGCCACTCGCAGGCTCCTCTACGCGCTCCACAGGAGCTTGTACCAGGCAAAA
>CAMOFI010000032.1 GCA_946613135.1 uncultured Bacteroidales bacterium | reverse complement strand
ATGGCGAACGCAGACCTGATAATGGCGAACGAAGAGGAGAGAGGGGAGCACAGGCAAGACAGTCGTCGGAACAGGGAAACCGCAGACGCGGGAACAGGATGCCGGGCGATCGCAGAGGCGACAATGCCGATCGCAGAGGCGACAGGCACTCGGGTCGTGACAACAGCGAAAGGAGAAACGACGCATGAAACACATTGCACTGATAGCGTTGGCGCTGATGTCGCTGATTGCAGCCGGGTGCGACAGAAGTGTGGCCTACAACGAATGGCGACGGATTGACGATGCGGGATGGCGCAGTGGTGACAAGCTGACATACAGTTACGATGTTGACGATACGGCAAGTACTTTCATGTGCTGTATCGACATACGCAACAGCGACGCCTATCCTTATTCCAACATCTACTTCTCTGTCAAGACCATATATCCTGATGGCAGCGTGGCTGTCGACACAAATATCGAGTTTGTGCTTGCCGAGAAGGACGGTGCATGGCGAGGACGCCGCAACGGCAAATATGTGGATGGACGTTATCCGTTCTGCTACTTCCACTTTCCCCAGCAGGGACAGTACAGGTTTGAAATAGGCCATGCCATGCGCGACACTGCCTTGCAAGGCATAAAAGAGATTGGCTTAGGAATTCTGAAGGTGGAGAATTGATGTTGATTTATACAGTCTTAACGTATTCTAAAAATTGATTATGGCTCAATATAAAAAAAAGAAAACAAAGAATGGTAACAAAAACAACGGCCGCCGCGGTGTACGCATCGTGTGGTGGACGTTTGCAGGATTCTGGATATTCCTCGTCCTGCTGTTTACTATGATATCGCTCGGATGGCTTGGTTTCATGCCGTCGTTCGAAGAACTTGAGAATCCGCGCAGCAACCTCGCCTCTGAGGTGTGGTCGGCCGATGGCGAAGTGCTGGGATATATAGGCATAGAGAACCGCTCCAACCTGACATATAGCCAAATAACCAACAACGAGAAGAACATGAACCTTATCCATGCTCTTGTCGCCACAGAGGATGTGCGCTTCTACGACCATGCCGGTATCGATGCACGCAGCCTCGCCCGCGTATTCTTCAAGACACTTGTGGGCCGACACAGCAGCAGCGGCGGCGGCAGCACCATTACGCAGCAGCTGGCAAAGAACCTCTTCCCGCGAGAGCGCAAAAGCAAGGTGGGGCTGATCTATTCGAAGTTCAAGGAATGGATTGTCGCTGTCAAGCTGGAGCACAACTATTCGAAACAGGAGATTCTTGCAATGTACCTGAACACGGTGGATTTTGGCAGCAATGCTTACGGAATAGAGACAGCGGCGCGTACTTTTTTCGACAAGACTCCTTCCGAGTTGAGCGTGGACGAGGCAGCAATCCTGGTGGGCCTGCTGAAGGCTCCCACATCTTACAGCCCTGTGAGGAATCCGGAGCGTTCGCTGCAACGCCGCAACACGGTGATGAGCCAGATGAACAGCTACGAGGATCCTGCCACAGGTGAGAAATACCTGAGTGATGAAGAGTTCGAAAAGCTGAAAGAGAAAAAACTGGACATGTCGCACTATAGTCCGATAAGCCACAACGACGGCTCGGCACCATATCTGCGCGAGTATATACGTAACTATATGAAGGACTGGTGCGGTAGCCACAAGAAGAGCGACGGGACGTACTACGATGTGCACAAGGACGGTCTGAGAATATTCACCACTATCGACTCTCGCATGCAGCAACATGCCGAAGCTGCGGTGGAGAAGCACATGAAAGGTGTTATCCAGCCTGCCTTCTTCAAGGAGCTGGAACGCAGAGGCGGCGACCCTTTCAACAAGCTGACCAAAGAACAGGAGGAGCATTTCCTCACTATGGCCATGAAGGCATCCGACCGCTACTATCAGATGAAGCAGGACGGCTCAAACGAGTCGCAGATCAAGAAGTACTTCAAGGAAGAGAAGGTACCGATGCGTGTCTTCTCGTGGAACGGACCTGTCGACACGGTGATGACGCCATGGGATTCGCTGCTGTATGTGAAGAAGTTCCTTAATGCCGGACTGATGTCGGTCGAGACAGGGACCGGGTATGTGAAAGCTTACGTGGGCGGTATCAACTACCGCTATTTCAAATACGACAACGTTATGCAGTCGCGCCGTCAGGTGGGTTCGACATTCAAACCGTTTGTCTACACTATGGCGTTGCAGGATTTGGATATGAATCCGTACACCCTTGTGCCAAATACAGAGGTATGCATAGGCGACTGGTGTCCGCGCAATTCGAGTCATCAACGCGAAGGCGAGATGGTGACCCTCAAGTGGGCTCTTGCCAACTCGATCAACTGGGTGTCGGCATACCTTATGAAAGCCGGTGGCGACAATGGCCCGAACATGGTCATCAACATTGCCCGCAAGATGGGTGTGACAAGCCCGATAGACCCTGTGCCGGCCATATGTGTGGGTGCTGCAGAGATTACCGTCTACGAGATGACGGGAGCCATGTCCACCTTCGCCAATCAGGGAGAATATGTGCAGCCGTTCTTCATTACCCGCATAGAGGACAACAAGGGCAAGGTGCTTGAGACCTTCACCCCACAGCGTCGCGAGGCTATCAGTCCTCGTATTGCATGGATGATGATACAGATGATGAAAGGTGTGGTGGACAGTGGTACGGGTGCCCGCCTGAGGGGGTCGCAGTTCAATCTTTCATACCCCATGGCTGGCAAGACGGGAACGACGCAGAACAACTCCGACTGCTGGTTTGTGGGTATCACGCCGAAACTGACCACTGTGGTGTGGACTGGCGGTGAGCTGCGCTCAATCCATTTCCGCAGCATGGAATATGGACAGGGTGCCCGGCAGGCATTGCCCATCTTTGGCCATTATATGCGGTCGGTCTACGACGACAAGGTGCTGAACTTCTACCGTGGCGATTTCGCAAAACCCGACTTGCCCGAGGAGGACTTCATGTGGGACGAGAGTGTATATCAGCAGGAACTGCTTGAAGAAAGTGAGATGTAGGCCTATGGATGTTCTTTTGGGATATACATTGTCGCAGCTCCAGCAGCTGTGCGAGCAGGAGGGTTTCCCCAAGTTCACCGCCAAGCAGCTGTGCGACTGGATGTACCATAAGAGGATGGCGAGCTTCGACGGAATGACTAACCTGTCGCAAAAGATACGTGCCAGGTTGAAAGAAACGGCGGTTGTAGGTCTGGAAGGGCCTGCCGGCAGCCAAAAGTCGAAAGACGGCACCTCGAAATACCTTTTCCTCACAGGAGCCATTGCTGGCGAGGAAACGCCCTCGGAAAACGACGGGTCGCGTTATGTCGAGTCGGTATATATCCCTGCCGATGGCAGGAACACGCTGTGTGTGTCGTGCCAGAGGGGCTGCCGTATGGGCTGCCGGTTCTGTGTCACGGGCAAGCAGGGGTTCCATGGCAATCTTACTGCAGCAGAAATACTGAACCAGATATTGTCTGTTCCTGGCAGCGACGAGCTTACCAATGTGGTGTTTATGGGTATGGGCGAACCATTGGACAACTACGAGGCCATACGCAGAACCTTGGAGGTCCTCACCTCGGACTGGGGAATGGGATGGAGCCCGCGCAGGCTGACGGTATCTACAGTGGGAATCACCCCTATGCTTGTACGTCTGATAGAGGAATGCGAGTGCCATGTGGCTGTAAGTCTTCACAATCCATTTGGCGACGAAAGAGGATTGATGATGCCCATGCAGAAAGCCTATCCTATTGACGAGGTGGTGGCTATGCTGAGGAGGTATAACTGGCATGGGCAGCGCCGCATATCGTTCGAATACACTATGTTTGGCGGCATCAACGACGACCGTAGGCATGCCGACGGCCTTGTCAGACTGCTGCGTGGACTTCCCTGCAGGGTGAATCTGATCAAATTCCATACGTCGCCCGAGACTGATTTCCGTTCCGTGCCGATGCCAGAAATGGAACGGTTCAGGGATTACCTGAACCGTGAGGGATTGACATGTACCATCAGAGCCTCGAGAGGCGAGGATATTATGGCCGCTTGCGGGCTGCTTGCCGGCAAGGCGGGCGTTACTTCGTGTACCAGTCTTTGAATTCTGAAACTCGAGCCCGTGAGATTATAACCTTTTCGGGTGTGGGCACGGTGAGCGAGATGTGTAGTTTGCTGAGTGGCCACAAAGAGATGTCTTTGACAGCCTTGTGGGCTATGATATATTGTCTGTTGGCCCTGAAAAACTGTTTAGGGTCGAGGAGGGTGTAGATGCTGTCGAGCGGCTTGTCGACGGAGTAGGAGGTGCCGTCGTACGTAACGATTCGTGCAAGTTTGTCATCGACATAGATAAATGCGATATTAGATACTGGCAGAGGAATGAGTTTGTCGCGTACAGGCATCAGGAAATAGGATTTGTATTGCTGATGCTGTATGGTCTGCGAGAGGGATGCAATGATTTCAGGTGTAAGCACACTTTCATTGCTGTTTTGGTAGTTGATTTTTTTCAGCTTGTTTATGGCACGCGAGAGGTCGTCTTTGTTGATAGGCTTCAGGAGGTAGTCCACGCTGTTGACCTTAAAGGCGTCGAGCGCATATTGGTCGTAGGCAGTAGTGAACACTATGGGACAATTTATCGAGACCGAATCGAAAATCAGGAATGCCAGTCCATCGGCCAGATGTATGTCCATAAAAACGAGTTCAATATCGTTGGGCGAGCTGAAATATTCGACGGATTCTTCGACCGATTGCAATACGGTGCATACCTGAATGGAGGGGTCCACTTCTGCCAGCAGGCGCTGGAGGTTCTGTGCGGCAATGGTTTCGTCTTCTATTATGATAGCCTTCATGTTTACTGTATTTTGGTGAAGAGTGGGAAACGGTTACTGTTGTTTTGAATGTAAATGACTGATGATATTTGCCGATTCGAGAGGATCGAGCAGTGGCACCTCGACCGAGAATATGTTGTCGTTGTTCGATATAATGATGTCTTTATGGCACAACAGCTGATAGCGTTTGGCGAGATTGGCAAGTCCGAGACCGGTGCCGGCAGAGTCGGCTTGTTTTGGGGCAATCACATTGCTGACGCGGAAGCTATGCCTGTTGGTGGTTTCGAGTACTATGGTTAGAGGATGACGGTCACTGACAATATTGTGCTTCAGTGCGTTTTCTATTAATACCTGGATGCTTATTGGTATGATCTGGAAATGGATATAGGTGTTGTCTATTTCCTTTTTTATGTGCAGGTTTTTCCCGAAACGTATAAGCATCATTTGGCAGTAGGAGTCGACAAAAGACAGTTCATCCTCAAGGTTGGTGAGGCGTTTGCCTTGCATGATATAGCGGTAGGTCGATGCCAGCTGGAGCAGATATTGCTGTGCTTTCTCGTCGTCGTTGCCTATCAATGCGCTGAGGGTGTTGAGCGAATTGAAGAGGAAGTGAGGGTCGAGTTGGTTCTCCAGCGCCTCGTATCGAACCAGCAGGTTTTCCTTCTGCAGCTGTTCTTTTTCGATATTCATTTGCTGTCTCCGTGTAAGGCTGTAGAGCAATATTGAAATCAGCAGGGCAAAGAAGGCCACAAGGATGTCACGAATAAGGTTGAGACTGTCGGGGTCGGAGAGGCGTATGTTGTCGTAGATAAGGCGATGAAGCCATCCTGCAAAGACTGAAATGCATATTGTGACAACTATCGAGCTTGTTATGGCAATAAAGTATTTCCACTTCATTTTCAGGTTGCTTTTGATAATCCTGAAATTGATGACGAGGATTGTGAAGAGCAGCAGGGTGTTGAAAGCGAATGAGTAAGCCAGATGGAAGTTTGTCTCCAGCGTCCAGTCGGTATTTGTGTGTGCCAGCATCGAAATGGCGGTGAGTATTAGTCCTCCGGCAATGGCAATCCCAAAGGCATTGATGGCTCTGAAGGTCTGTCTCAGATTCGATATCTGTATGACTGTGTTTTTTTTTATCTTTTTCATAGCTTGTTGTTTTTTGCGTTGTTGTTGGAGCGTAGTGTGGTGAGAGGGTTGTTGGTGATTGCTCCCATACCGTTTTGGCGCACGTTCCGCAGGTTATGTGTCAGTATATTCTTGCGGCGACGTATGAAGATTTGAATGCTCAGCACCAGTGTGGCTGTTATGAAATAGATGGCTGCCTGAATCCACAGAGCCATATATTCGTGCCTCACTTCGGACAAGGGCGCCCCCATGGATGACAGTTTTACATAACCTTGCACACCCGGCGTGGAGGGGAAAAGGTAGCTGAAATGATACCAGAAGCGTGGCATGCTTTCCTGTGGCCATACCATGCCGGTGAGGAAAAACAGGACGAGGCTGAAGAACACAAAGCAGAGCATGGGCGATATCTTTTGTCTCACCATTATATTGCCCACGGTCATGCCGAAGAAGATGACAGCAAGCACAAAGGGAAGCAGGAAAATCAGTATGGTATAGAGGTTGCCCAGTTGTGGCAGGTTGAACCAGCGAGGTATGAACCAGAGGTCGAGAATGCATATCGGCACGTAGATGATGAGATAGCACAAGGCCCGTCCGATGGTGACACGGTGCACGCTGCCGCGGCGCAGGTGGGGCGGTATGAGGTGGAGTGATTTGCGGTTTTCGCGGGCGTCGCCCGTAAGAATGCAGATGCCGAGAAAGAGGGTTTGGTGGATAACGAGCATCATCAGGCATGGGAGGAAGAAACTGCCGTAGCCGCCGGTGGGGTTGAAGAGTGTGGTGTTTTCCATCACCACGGGCTGCATCTGGATTTGGGCCTCCTCGTTGGTAAGCCCTGCTTTTTCATAGCGTTCCAGCTCTATGGTGTGCATCTCGTCGATGAGTACGGCGTTGCCTCCGGTAAGTGCTGCCTTATAGAAATAGAATGAGCTCATGTCGCTGAAGACTACAATGCGCGCGGTCTGCATTTTGGCGATGCGTGTCGAGAAGTCTTTCGGGAAATAGAAGATAGACCGCACCTCGTGGTTTTCGAGCAGATGTCGAGCTTCGCCGAGGTTGCTGCATCGGTAGGCAACGCTTAGCTCTGGCGTTGCGTCGAGCTTGTGGACAATCCGTTTGCTTTCTTCGCTGCAGGCCTCGTCGACAATGGCTATCGACATGTCCTCGACATTTTCGTTGTGGTAGATACAGCAAAAAATCAGAGGGTATAGCAATGGTGCCAGAAAGAAGATGAGCAGCACCATGCGGTCGCCGAAAACGCGTCGCACCTCGATGCTAAGCACAGTCCATATGTCTTTGAGTTTGCTCATCATAGTGCGGTTGTTTTGATTTTTTGGGGCGATGGTTTTGCCTCTTGTCTCATTTGCCATTGGATCATGAAGGCTCCTACTATCAGCAGCACTCCGAAAACAAGCATTGCACAGAAACGTGGCCAGCAGTGGCCGAATCCGTTGCCGAAGATGGCAATGTCGCTGAAATTGAGAAAATAGTGGCGTATTGGGTAGAGCCAGGAGAAACTATAGAAAAAAGCAGGCATGCTCTCGACGGGGAATGAGAATCCACTGAGGGAGAAACTCATGGCGCTATAGATGGCGCTGATGCCCATCGACAGCGGAGGGTCGGGGATGCAGCCGGCAATGAAACAACCGGCACATTGGGCTGCGAAGACGAGCAGTATGCTGTTGAGCACCATAAGCAGCCAGCTGCCTTCGAGAGGGAATCCCATGAATCCGAACATTATCAGGTTGGCGAGCAGACATAGCAGACAATACCATATATTGTAGGGCAATATTTTGCCTATCAGTGCATATAGCGCGTTGCCGCCGGCACGTCTAAGCCAGCTCTTCATTGTGCGTTCCTGGCGTTCGCGTGCAATGACGTAGGCGGTGTGCATCAGTACGATGAATGCTATTACGGCGGGAATGAGAGTGGTCATGAGGTAGTTGCCGTAGTTTATCCATGGATTGCCGATGGTGCGGGTGTCGTATTCCACGGGCTGTATCAGCCCCATGATGTCGTCGTCCTTGTAGCCTTTCTTGCGATACACTTCGCGTTGTACGGCTCCTGTCGCCAGCATTCCCATTGTCGCCAGCTGTTTGTAGCTAAGCGTTCCGGCAAGCATATAGGCCGAGTTGACGTAAAGCACAAAGTGCGGCGAGCGGAATTGCAACAGGTCGTTGTAGGTGCCTTTCGGAATTTCATAGAAGGCAAATATGTCGCCTCGTTGCATGGCTTTTCGAGCCTCGGTGTGGTTGTTATATACAGCTGCTACGCTTACTCCCTGGGTGGCATTGATTTCGTGGCAGATGCGTCGTGACAGGTAGGAACCGTCCATGTCAACTACCGCCACCGACAGGCATTTGGGCTGCCCCTCGCGTGTCATGGTGGCAAAGAATACAAAGGTAAACACGATACCCAATGTCATTATTATCAGGTAGCGTGGATTGCGCCAAATCCGATGCAGCTCGCGTCTCATGACGCTATATACACCTTTGTCCGATGCCATCGTTGCTGTTGTTTATTGTCTGTGTCTGTTTTATTTTTTTTCTGCCAGTATGGCTGTCATGCCAGGGCGTAGGCCGTCGATTTTTTCTTGGGGGACCACTTTGACGTCGAAACTCTTGACGTCATATTGTCCGAGGGTTTTTGTGGCTCTCCATGTGGCATAGCTGGCCATGACCTTGATGTTGCGCACCGTGCACGGGTATGTTTGGTTGCCCAGTGCCGGAATTTTGACATTGACGGTCTGCCCGTTCTTTATGTTCTTTAGAAGGTCTTCGCGTATGCTGAAATTGAACCAGTTGTCGTCCATGTCGAGAATCGATACCAATGGGGCTCCAGTGCCTACAAGGTCGCCGAGCTTGGCATAGATTTCCACTACTTCGCCATCGCAGGGTGCAATGATATAGCTGTCGTCGAGATAGCTTTGCACCTCGGCTACGGCGCCACCGGCTTGGTTGACCAATGCCGCAGCGGCAGCGATGTCCTCACTTTGGGCTCCTTCTTTTGCCATCAGATATTGTTGTTCCGCTGCTGAGCAGTCGGCTTGTGCCGCTTTGTATTTGGCATCTATTTCGTCATACTGCTGTGCCGACACTACGCCCTTTTCGTAGAGGCCTTTAACACGGTTGTAGGATTTTTTGTACACCTCTTCTGCTGCTTTGGCTTTCTGCCATACTTGGTAAGCCATCTGTACCTGCTGTTCGCGTGCACCGCCTTTGGCTTTGCGGCTCTGGGCCGACGCTGCGCTGCGTGCTGCTTTGGCCTGCATCATTTTCGCGTCCACTTGGCGGCTTCCGATATGTGCCAACGTGTCGCCGGCGCGTACAATGTCGCCTTCGGCTACGAACAGCTGGTCGATATGGCCGGGGACCATGTTCGACACACGGTATTCGGTGGCATCGGCTTCGCCCGTGATGGTTTCTTTCTGCGGGTGGATGGCAAAAAGCCCTACTAACGCCACAATTCCTACTGCCACAAGTACTGCCATCAATCCCGCCAGCAATGTTTTGTTGTTCTCTTTCATTTTTATATCTTTTACTTTTTTATTTCTGTTTTACTTTCCCATCGCCTGCTTGAGGTACACACTGTTCATCTCGATTTCAATTTCTGCATCCAGAATCTCGGTTTTGGCCGACATCCAGGCGGTCTGCGCTGCCATAAGGTCGCTGCTTCCGCACATCCCTGCCTTGAAACTCTCGTCGGCAAGGCGCAAGTTCTCTTCGGCCTGCAGCAGGTTGCTCTGTGCCTGCTCCAGTTTCTTGTAGGCCAGTTCCAGTTCGTAGTTCAGTTTGTTTACCTGCAGCTCGATCATCTCTTGAGCCTCTTCAATCTGAACGGCCGCTTCGCGTCGTTTTGCTTTGGCTGCTTTGATTGAATAGATGCCGCCAGGGTGCAGTATTGGTATG
This sequence comes from uncultured Bacteroidales bacterium, assembly GCA_946613135.1. Classification (GTDB taxonomy): domain Bacteria; phylum Bacteroidota; class Bacteroidia; order Bacteroidales; family P3; genus Colimorpha. Next base: position 6,364 of record CAMOFI010000032.1, on the reverse strand, counting down.
TTTACCACCACTCCAGCAAACAGAGTGCCTCCAAATTCGTTCTGGAAGCCGTTGAATAGGTTGGGGTTTGAAAAAAGATATCCGCCGGAGAATGCGATGTTGGGTTTGAGGGAGGAGGCAGCTATGCGTACTCCCTGTGCAGCTATGCTGTCGCTGATGCGCAGCATCTGTATCTCGCGTCGGTTTTGCCACACCTTGTCCATGTCGATTTTTTCTCTTGAGGCGAGCGACAGGGTGGGGTTGGACTCTGCCACGTCGAAGTCGCTGTCGAGTGGCATCCCGCAACGCTGTGCCAATAGCATTTTGGCGAGGACGAGCCCGTTGGAGGCTTTGGTGAGCGACATCTGGGCCTCGTTCAGTTTGACACGTACTTTGGCGAGGTCGCCTTTTGTGGCCATTTCGGCAGCCACAAGTTCTTCGACGTTGCGGTTCAGTGTGTCAAGCAGCGATGTGTATTTTTCGGCCAGCTCCTTTTTGTGTTTCACGCTGACAACCTGCCAGTAGGCTTCATCGACGGCAATGAGTGTTTCTTCGCGTTTTTTGTCGTATTCTATTCCTGATAGATGGTTTAGCAGACGTGCGGTCTTGTAGAGCGCGTTCAGTTTTCCGCCAAGATAGATCGGCTGAGAAAGCGTTATGGCAGCGAAAGTGGTGTTGCGTGTATCGGTTTCGAGAGCCTGTGTTATGTCGTTGCCCACACCGTTGAGGGTGGTGCTGAGTCCGCTATTGTTGATGATGTTGTTGAGGGCGTCGGAGATGGCTGATCCTATAATGGGAATGCTCGAGGTCTCTTCGCTTATTGCGTCGGAGATGCTCTGCTGCACGCTGTTGCCCATGTTGTTCAGTTTGTCTTTCTGTTCGTCGCTGATCAGGTTGACGCTTTTGTCCATCCACATGTATCCGCCGTTGGCACCTACTTTGGGCATCATCTGCCAGAAGGCGGCTTTTTGCAGATAATCGGTCTCTTGCCGTTTTATGTCGGCTTGTTTCAGACCTTTGTTCGCATCGAGTGCACGCGAGCGGCATTCGTCGAGGCTAAGTACCTGCTGAGCCTCCACTTTCCCGACAATTAAGAGTGCGATGGACAATAATATAATATTGTGTTTAGTCATTATGATATGTTACTTGTGTCGAGTCTAAAGATGTTGTCTGTCAAGATCAATCAGTATCAAAAATTAACGACCGCAAATGCCGGTGGCTTGCCACCGGCATAACGGTCCGCACAATCAAACACTTAACAAAAAGTTTGTTATAACCAATTCGGTTGCAAAAATACCTTAGACATAACCTTTTTTTTACTTTCTTTATGTCAAAGTGTAAGAAAATGATGTCGAATTGTTTTTTTGTCAGGTTAAATGGACCCTACGAATTTTGCCTCCCAGTCGAAATCGTTGGCGTGATTCACCTCTTCGTCGTTCCATCTTTCGGGGTCGACATACACTTCAAGCAGTTTTGCGTTGCCTTCGCAGTACAGCTCCACGTTGTCGGCCACGGCGGGAATAAGTACGCATTCGCCCGCATGGATTGGGCAGATGGCGTCGAGCGACTTGACTGCTGCGATGCCTTCGGTGCAGAGGTATACCACAAAGGAGTCGAGCTGGGTAAGGTCTTTTCTGAGAGGTTTGTCGAGTGCAATGAGGTTGGTCGTGAAATAGGGGCATTCCACAAGTCCGATTGTCTCGTTTTTGCGATAGTTGTAGTGGGTGCATCCGTCGGTGGTGGCTCTGAAGTCGATGGCGTCGAGAGCTTCGGCGGTATGCAGTTGGCGCAGTTTGCCGTTGGCGTCGGGCCGGTTGTAGTCGTATATTCGATAGGTGGTGTCCGACGACTGCTGTATCTCTGCCAGCAACAGGCCTTTGCCGAGGGCGTGGATGCGCCCGGCCGGGATGAAGTAAACATCACCGTTTTGCGGGTGTTCTATGTGGAGAATGTCTTCGAGGTGTCCCAGTTCGAGGAAACGCTCGTATTCTTCGCGTGTCACCTCGTCCTCGAAGCCGTCGACGATTTCAGCTCCTTCGTCGGCTTCTATGATATACCACATCTCTGTTTTGCCATTCTCCAATCCTCGTTGCCGTGCCAGCTCGTTGTCCGGATGCACCTGTATCGACAGTTTGTCGTTGGCATCGATTATTTTTATCAGCAGCGGGAACTCGTTGCCGAAATGCTGGTAGTTCTTTTCCCCAAGCATGTCGCTCATGTATATCTCCAAAGCCTCGTCAAGGGTGTTGCCCTCGAGGAATCCGTTGCTGATAACAGACTCGTTGCCTTCCATTGCCGACAGGGCCCACAGTTCGCCGCAGTTGGGCAGAGGGTCATAGTCGAATCCGAGTGTCTTTATCTTGTTGCCGCCCCAAATCTTGTTTTTGAAGAGCGGAAGGAATTTCATAGGGTATAATGTTGTTTCCATCGTTCAATTGCGGATTATCAGGTGTGAATCTTCTATTTTCATTTCCCATACTCTTATGTCGCGGGCCACGATTTTGTGGTCCTTGTCGACGATGACGATAAAGGGGATGTGTTCGATACCGAGTTTTTGCATTACTGGCGCATCCCAAATCCTCTTGTCGTTGTCGATGTTGATTACAATGGGTCTCGCTGCCGGTGAATAGCTTTTTATGGTGGCTGCTGCCTCCATGCACTGTCGGCACCACGTTGCACCGACAAGGATGATATTGTCGCAGCTGTCGCTTAGTAGCGTGTCAATCAAGAATGTTTTTTTGTCTGCTTCAAACATGAAAGATGGTAATGTACTGCCGTCGGTGTTTGTCGCCAGCGCTTTCATGCGGTTCTTCAATTTACGGTAATGCCATGTTTTCGTTGCTGCGCCAGAGAGGTGGTCCAGCAGTTGCTGCAGTGTCGCCACGTCGACGTTATGCGAGATGTAGCGGTCAATCATGTAGGCTGCAAAAGTAGATTGCGGGTTGTCCGACACATATTTGATCATACAGTCGTGCCTTCCGTCGCATTGCTCCAGTTGATAGCGTAGCATGCTGTTCGAGCGCGACCCTTTGATGGGAGAGTCGTCAGGGCGCGTCGCGTCGTATTTGATTGTGATGGCGCTGTTTTCGATAAAGAAAGGCATGATAGCCTGAGGGCTTACGATTTCTGCGTAGGTGGGTTCTTTTACTTTTCCTGTGAAAACGATGTCTTCTTTAGCCATTTTAGGCTGTACCTCCCGTGGCGTCAGGTATTCGGGGTCGTATATGAGGAGCCGTGTTTTGCCCGCAGGCGCGTTGGTCACTACCACAGAAAAAGATGACGGTTGCGCAGCAACCGTCATGGTGATAAAGAGGAATACTGCCAATGTTGGCAGCCTCCTCATGTTTTTTAAAGTAAGCATGATGTCCGATCAATATGTGTGGTACGTCGAACTGTTGCGTTGATTGTTGCCACGAACACGATAGTTGCGGTTGATTTTTTTCGAGTTTTTCTTTTTTGATGTGTACATGGTCTCAGATGAGGATTTGCATGAGGTTATCGAACCGCATACTCCCACCATTCCAAGAATCATAACCAATACAAAAAGTATACGAACTGCCTTTTTCATTGTTGTAATAAGGTTTAGTATATATTTACAAATCAATTAATAAACTTGTCAATAGGCACTAAAATCATTGTTCTCTCAAAAAGCAAAATAACAAAAAAAAAACGAAATGGACAAATATTTTAGCAAAGATTATGTTTTTGATCTTCTAAAGCAGTTCCTGCCCTCCCGAAAGTGAGCCCGGCAAAGTCCAAAAAGAGATTTTTATTTGTATATACAAATTTTTGTGTAATTTTGCAGTCCGAAAATTGATGAAATACAATGGATAAAAACACACAGGCAAAATTGTACGAATGGGCTTCGTACTTGTTGATAATCGGCTCTACGGTCTATTTTTTCGTATCGCATAAAGAGGTGACCCTCACCATGATGGGTATCATCTTGGCGCTGTTTTGCCGCACCATGATGAGCCGTGTGCGTTGCAGGATGTTTGAGGAGGAGAACGAGGAATTGAAACTCGACCTGCGACGTCTTACCAACCTGCTCGAAATCGAAAAAAAGAAAAAAAAGGAGACTGCCGAGTAGCAAGATGGTCTGCTACCACACGATGACTGACGAATAAAAACAAAAATCATATTAAAAATTCTGCAGATCTTGAGTCTGCTTATAAAACAAACTTATAACTCTATGGCAACAACTGCTGATATTAAAAACGGATTGTGTATCAACTTCAACAACGATATCTACACTATCGTTGAGTTCCTTCATGTGAAACCTGGCAAAGGTGCTGCCTTTGTCCGCACAAAAATGCGTAACGTCAAGACTGGACGTATTCTGGAAAACACTTTCCCTTCGGGTGCCAAAATCGACATTGTCCGCGTCGAGCGTCGCCCTTACACCTATCTCTACAAGGAAGGTGACATGCATGTGTTCATGCATACCGAGACTTATGAACAGATCTATATCCCTGAGTCTATCATCAATGCTCCTCAGTTCCTGAAGGACGGACAATATGTCGAAATCACCGTCCATGCCGATACCGAGACTCCACTGCTTTGCGAGTTGCCGCCATTCATCGAAACTGTTGTCACCTATACCGAGCCTGGTTTTGCCGGCAACACCGCAACCAACGCCATGAAAGATGCCACTGTCGAGCCTGGTGTGCAGGTGCGCGTGCCTCTTTTCATCAAGGAAGGCGAGCGTATCAAGGTTGACACTCGTACATGCGAATACGCAGAGCGCCTAAAATAACAGCGTATAGTCTCAAAACAGAAAAGCGGAAACAAAAAAGTGAAAAAATACTTTATTGCAGCACTCTCCTTGGTGCTGCTTGTTTGCTGCACTCCTAAGGGAGGACAGCAACCAAACGGCACCAAGGTATCGTCGGTCGACTATTCAAATGTCCAGATCCCTCAGTTCGATGCTGATTCGGCATTCAAATATGTGGCAGACCAACTCTCGTTCGGCTACCGCCATCCTGGCACAAAGGGGCATGAAAAGTGCGCCGCATACATCGCAAGCACTATGAGCCGTTGGTGCGACACTGTGATTGTACAGAAATTTTCAACCACATTATGGGACGGACAAAAAGTGGAGGGTAAAAACATCATCGCCTCACTGGCTCCCCAGAAAGAGAAGAGAATCCTCCTCGCAGCCCATTGGGATTCGCGCCAATGGGCCGACCACGACATTGACACTGCCAACTGGCACAAACCGCTGCTTGGGGCTAACGACGGCGCTTCCGGTGTCGCTGTGCTGATGGAGATGGCTCGCGTCATGTCCGCAATGCCGCCTGACGTGGGCGTTGATTTTGTCTTTTTCGATGTCGAGGACCAGGGCATTGCCGAGTGGGCCGGACGCTACGAGGACAACACGTGGTGTAAAGGCTCGCAGCATTGGGCTCAAAACCCCCATCGCATGTTCTATACCGCAGAGTATGGCATTCTCTACGATATGGTGGGCACCGAACACCCTCGTTTCACGAAAGAGGAAATATCGATGAATTTTGCCAAAGGCTTGATGAACAAGATGTGGACATGTGCTGCTGCTATAGGCTACGGCAACGTGTTTGTCGACGAATTGAGCAATGCTATTCTTGACGACCACCTCTATGTCAACCAGATACTCGGCATCCCGATGATCGACCTGGTGCAAAACAGCCCCCAGTGCAGCTTCTATACACACTGGCACACTGTCAACGACGACCTTCAGGCCATCGACAAGAGCACCATGAAAATTGTTGCCACCGTAAGTATGAAGGTGATATATGGTGATTAGTCGATACTTCTTTTTCGCCTTTCTTCTCTTTAGTGTTGGCTCCCTAATGCAATCATGCCGACATGCAGAAAACTGTTCTGTTCCTATCGGCATCACCAATTTCGAGATAGAACCCAACTCTTCCTACTATTCGGGATTGAACAATGTCGGTGGATATATGTATCTTACCGGAGGCCATAGGGGAGTGGTAGTTGTGCGTCTCTCGCTCGACCAGTTTGTGGCCTTCGAGCGCACCTGTCCAGCCGACAGCACTACGGCCGTGGAGGTCACCTCCGACTGGGGCAGTTCGCTGTTGGAATGCCCTGTGTGTCACACATGTTTCATTGTCAATGCTGATGGCATGCCTATGGAAGGCGGAGCCACAAGTTGTCCTCTCTACGAGTATAGTACCTCATACAGTGGCGGCGTCCTTTGGGTGTATTGAGCCGAATAGACCGTCGTCACCCGTCTTCAAAGTTTTTTTACCGGGCAGATTGTGTAGCACGGCAGATGGCATAGCGGGTTTCGGAGCAGACGTGATATGGGCAAGGTGTCGAAACAAAAGACATAAGGCAATCGTAAGGAGGAACAACCTCAAACGACCTGACAACCAGTTTGGGTTAA
>CAMOFI010000031.1 GCA_946613135.1 uncultured Bacteroidales bacterium | reverse complement strand
GATTCGCGCATAAGACTTGACGACAGCGGTAACTGTCCTCTTATCAGGGGCTACCGCATTTCGGCAGCCTGGAACCCCGAGCAGCACACCTATTTCGCTATAAAGGCCGACTGCAAAATCGAGGAGATAGTATTCTATAAAGACGGCCACCGCATCGAAGGCACCAAACCCGTCAGTGGCGAAGACGTCAAAGCCATCGTCTATTTCCCCGACAACGTAAAAGAAGCCACGCTCACCGTGGGAATCTCCGCCGTCGATTTGGGAGCCCCAGTCAACAACCTGATGCAAAGCGACGACATCACCTTCCAGCAGGCCAAGAAGCAGGCCCACGCCACGTGGGAGAAAGCCCTCGGCCAGATTGAGGTGGAAGGCGGCAGCCGCGAGGACCGCGCCAACTTCTACACCGCCCTATATCACTGTATGACATCGCCATATCTCTACAGCGATGCCGACGGACGCTATCTGGCAATGAAGGACCGCGACACCAACATCTACACCATCCAGCAGGCCGAAGGACGCGACCAGTACACCGTCTTCTCGGTCTGGGACACCTACCGTGCCCTGCATCCGCTGCTCAACATTGTCGAGCCTGAGCGCAGCCGCGACTTCGTCCTGACGATGCTCGACCACTACCGCCACAGCGGCGAACTGACAATGTGGGAGCTGGCCAGCCACGAAACACACTGTATGATAGGCTACCACGCCGTCAGCGTCATCCTCGACGCCTACCGCACCGGCGTGCTCGACAGCCTTGACGAAGACACCCTCAACGAACTTCTCCAAGCAATGGTGGCCACCAGCAACCTGCCTATGCTGGGACGCACCGAGTATGCCCGCGACGGCTTCCTCAGCAGCGAATACGAGAACGAGTCGGTCAGCAAGACCCTCGAATATGCCTACGACGACTGGTGCATAGCGCTGTTCGCCAAGCATCTGGAAGATTTGGCAAGAAAGAATCACCCAGAGGTCTGCGTGAATTACTGGGCCCAGACAAGTGACGATTATATGCGCCGCTGCCAGTCGTGGAAGAACATTATGGACGACAACGGCTTTATGCACGCCCGCCGCAACGGAGCCTTCGTCACCCCCTTCGACCCTACCGAAGTCAACAACCACTACACCGAAGCCAACAGCTGGCAGTACAGCACCTACGTGCCACACGATGTTGAGGGATGGATCAGGCAGATTGGTGGTTCGGAACGTGCCGAACGCTTCCTCGACAGCCTCTTCTACGGCAGCTCCAAACTCAGCGGACGCGACCAGAGCGACATCACCGGCCTCATCGGCCAGTACGCCCACGGCAACGAGCCCTCGCACCACGCAGCCTACCTCTACGCCTACCTCGGACGCCAATGGAAGACTGCCGAGCTGGTGCGCCGCATCTGCACCGACCTCTACCACGACACGCCCGACGGCCTTTGCGGCAACGAGGACTGCGGCCAGATGAGCGCCTGGTACGTGATGAGCGCCCTCGGCCTCTACCCTGTCTGCCCCGGCAGCGGCCAGTACGTCGTCGGCTCGCCGCTGTTCGACAAGGCAACAATCCATCTCCATAACGGCAAAGACATCGTTATCAACGCCAAAGGCCAAGGCGCCAACAGCTGCTACGTCCGCTCGCTGCGCATCAATGGTGCTCCCTACGACAAGGCATACCTCACCATTGACCAGCTGCTTGACGGCTGCACACTCGACTTCGAGATGGGCTCCAAGCCCGACAAAGAATGGGCCACAGCCGAAGAAAACAGGCCACATAGTATTGACTTCTTTTCAGATGCAATGATTGGTATCACCTCCGCCCCCACATTCGACGACTGGCAGCAAAGCTTCGACGGAGAGCGGCAGATAAAAATCATCAGCGACAACAAGGTGTTCTACACAACTGACGGTACAACACCCAACGAATGGTCGGCCGTATATACAGGCCCCATCACCGTCACAGACGACGCCGTCATCAAGGCCGTGGCGCTCGACACCGTCAGCGGCCAGTTCAGCGCCGTCGTCACCCACCGCCTGACGCGTACCCAGACCGACCGCACCCTCACCTATATCACCCAGCCAGCACCGCAATACAGCGAAAACGGCCCGACAGGCCTCATCGACCGCCTGCACGGCACCGACAACTATCGCATTGGTGGATGGCAAGGGTGGCAGGAGGACTGCCAGGTTGTCGTCGACCTGCTCGAGCCACGCACCGTGGGCTCCGTAGGCGTAGAATGCCTCGAGAATATGAAATCATGGATTTTCTTCCCCTCGCGCATCGAGGTCGAAGTGTCGGCCGACAACGCCAACTGGCAACCCTTCGGCAGCATCGACAACCATGAATTCCCCACCACCCTCGAGCGGCAGGAACTCAGCACCGTCCACAACTTCGTCGTCAATGGCACCCCCACCACGGCTCGATACATCCGCATCCACGCCCGCAACTACGGCCCACTGCCCAAATGGCACATCAGTGCCGGCGAGCAGGCATGGCTCTTCGTCGACGAAATCGAAGTTGCTGCAACACCCTCGGTACTTTAAACCACCATCCCCTTAATTCCACACGATGAAAAACAGCCTTCGTCTCATGGCCTATGCCGCCGTCGCCGCATCACTCCTTAACTCATGTAGCACCAAATCATGCCGATGCTATCTCTTGACACGTTGGGGCAACGTAAGGGTCAACGAAACCTTTATCGACCACGATACACCATGCAGCGAACTAGGCTATAGCAAGCCGAATCCTGACGATTCATCATTCAGATATTGTACCGACTTCGATGCTCCAATGATAGACACGATGGATGTTGTGAGGATGTTTTGGGGAGAAAAGAAAAACAATTAGTAAGAATTCCTATTTATCAAGAAAACCATAAAATGAAAAAAACATCTAAGATAACAGCGATAGCAGCAGTAGGCATTCTGGCTTTGTTGTCATCATGCGACACCAAAACCTGCAAATGCTATGTGTATAACGGCAACAATACTCCATATCTCGAACAAGAATACGTATCAGAGGGAACGCCATGTTCATCGCTCGATTTCCAGCAAGGCACACGATATCGCACCTGCATCGAATATAACGAACGCGACATCGACCCTAACGATATTGGACAGGAATACAAACACTAAATATATATCACCTTCCCGCTCACATTGGGATATCCCATGACCTTTATCAGTGCCACATATTGTGCCACTTGATCTTCGTATTCCGTATTCTGTTCCTCAGAATATTCGCCTGTCTTGAAGTCCACCACCCACGTTTCATCGTCAGCAAACACAATGCGGTCAGGACGACGTGTGTGCTTGCTGTTGATTGATATGTCAACCTCACATGCCACTTTGTAGCGGCTATCGAAGAAACGCTGGTTTTCCTCTTTTTCCACTGCCTTACGAATCCTACTGGCTATCAAGGACTCAGCCTGATGATCGAGGTTATTGGATTTACAATACTCACTTACGACCCTGTCAATATCCGACGGGACAATGATTTTCGACATCATGTCGTGTATCAGTATTCCGAAACGGCGTTTGTCGGATTCGAGAGGAGACAACAACGACTCACTCTTTGCTGCAATATCAAGCCGATTTTCCCACGGAGGGAAGATCACCGAGTCGACAGACACATCCTTCTTCTTAGATTCCGACTCTTCATCCTCAGGGACATACACCCCGTCATCACCTACCGTATATTTTGTTCCCAAGTCAAAATAAGCCTCATGCATGTGTGCTTCTCCAGATTCGCGGGCAACAAATGAGTGGAGAAGCGAAATGTTGTCCATACCGTCCGCATTCCAGTCGTCCTTGCATACTACAAAAAGCTTGTCCTCAGGCCGCGTCATAGCCACATAAAACACGTTGATGCGATCCATATCCTCCATTCTGAACTCATCAGCGAACACATCTTCTACCGATGTCTTCTTTTTTTTCTGCGGAGTCACATACGTCACCGGCAGGCCTACTCCAGCGCCATCGGACAGATGCACCCACATTTTCTGTTGTTTATCAGTCTTTAAAGTCATCACATATATAACGATTTTTTCCTCCAACCCTTTTGCCTTGTGCACTGTCAACAACTTCACAGCATCCATATCGGACGATGTGGAACTTGAGAGGACATCCATCTTTTTCTTTAAATAATCAACCAACGCGACCAAGTCGGCACGTCCATGAGGTGCAAAATTGTTTATACAGTCAAGCAAAGTGGCCACATAAGCCGTATCTCTTCCCTTGAGGTCGAAAAGGCGCAGCAGTTGCTCGACAGCATCATAGTGCGAGAGCGTCCTGAAATAATCGACATTAAAATCTATACCAAACGATTTGAACATCCGCGACAAATCAAAACCGCACTTCTCCAATTCCCACGCTACTTGTTCTGCAGGAATCACAGCACCCTTAATGCCCAATCGGGCTGCAAGTATTGCCGAATTGACTGCAGCAACATGGTCCTTGGTATCGCTCATATACGACAACAGACTGACTATCAGCTTAACCACATCGCTGTTTTTGAGAAGAAATGATTCCGACGAAACAATTGGTATTGGGGTGTCTGACGAATTGAAAAAATCAGCTATCTCGACAAGCGTGTCGTTTCTTCTCGCCAATATCATAATATCGCCATAGCTGTAGTGTTTCTCGTTCACCTGCTGCAGTATCGTCTGACGTACACATTCATACACGTCCTCCATCTCACAAAAATCAACCTCTACATATCCACCTTCATGCTTATAATGCTGCCACAATTCCGGTTTGTCAGCTCCTCCTTCGCCGATATACAGCTTGTTGAGTTCCGGATTGGTGTTTCCAAACCGGTCATTTATCACATACTTGAAAAAATTGTTGTTGAATGTCACAACGGTGCTCTTTGTGCGGTAATTGACATCCAATGGCAACACCTCAGAGTTTTTCAGCAGCGATGCTCCATGCAGCGTACTGTCAACATGAGGCAACATCATGAACTGACGCACATCCCCCTGTCTGAACCTGTATATCGCCTGCTTGCCGTCACCCACCACCATCGAACGGCATCCCGCCTCGGCAGTGTCAGGACCGAAACGCCATGTCATGGCCTCGTCGATAAGTGGCAGGAAGTTCTGCCACTGAAGCTTGCTTGTATCCTGAAACTCGTCAATCAGATAATTGCTATAGCGTGTTCCTATGCGCTCATAGATGAACGGTGCAGGCTCGTTGGCTATTTCTTCTGCTATGCGCTTGTTAAATTCCGATATGTGCACCGTCTCCTTCTCCGCATAAAACTCATTCTTCAGCTGCGACATCTTGTTGAGCAACGCCAGCCCGAAAAGACTGGACAGTATCATTTTGCGCGTGTTATACATTATCAGACCGCCATCCATTGTCTCGTATGCCTTGCAAAACAAGTCTGTCACTCCCTCCATCTTTTCTCTTGCCTCTTTAAGCGTACTCTTGCCGTATAGCTGGCCGCTCTCATACGCGTTGTCAACACGGACATGAGGCACGCTCAATTTCGAAAGATCGCCCCTCGACAAACGCAGCATGAAAGCATACACGCTGGTATTCTTGTTCGGAAAATCGTCCATCTTCAACCCCACGTCATCGCATGCCTTTATGAAACAGTCTGCAGCTTTCTCCACAGAAGTTTCATATTCAGAATTCATTTCCACCAATTTGCCATGAATAGTAAGGAAATCATCGAACGACAAGTTCTTCAGCTCTTTGAGAAAAGCCGGAGTCTCTTCCTTGAATATCTCTTTCGACATCTCTACTATCCGAGCGTCAAGCCTGTAGTTTGAACCATTCTCCATACGGCTTTCAGCAAACGAACAGAGGACCCTCGTCAGGGCCTCCTCGCCCTCCCTGCCGGCCAGCGACATCAGCTCGTCTACCGTGCTTTGCAGTATTTCCTCGTTGTCGATAGCCAAATCGAAGTTCATCGGCAAATTCAAGTCGTGAGAGAATGTTCGCACGATACGGTGCACGAAACTGTCTATCGTGCATACCGAAAAATTGGAGTAGTCATGCAATATAGCCCGCTGCAAAGTCTTGCAACGGTCCATAACCTCGTTGAATCCGATACCGAGATCTTTCGAAATCTCGCCAATCAGTTTTTCTGTTTTGTTGTCGCCACCAGCAAAAAAAGCTATCTTCTTGAGCGTAGACATTATACGTTCCTTCATGCCGTTTGCAGCCTTGTTTGTGAACGTGATTGCCAGGATGTGTTCGAATCGTGTCTTTACTTCGTTCTCGCATGCTATGGCTATTTCAATATACTGACGGACCAGCGTATAGGTCTTTCCTGAGCCAGCCGAAGCTCTACAAATTATAAATCGTGCCATTTTCTTTCCACCTATTTTACAACAACAATGCAATTACTTACGGCTCTTTCGCCTTCAAAATCGAATTTGCCGTTATCCGAAGGATGGTTGACTATTCCGCCGTGAGGCATACCGTCAACATACATCGTCGTTGAGCCTCCGCCATCAAGGTTCAGCGCATCATAGCACCCGACGTATCGGAGCAGACGCTGGAAATCCTGCAACGAGAGGCCTTCCGACTGTTTCGTACGCCCGTCGACGGTGACAAGAACCGCTGTCCCGTCCTTCTTTACACCTATTGCCGTACGGTTGTGGCGTGCGGTGACAAAAGTTTTGTCGTCGCGCATAGCTATTAGGCGGCCGTGATATACCAGCAGCGGCCCTGCCGTCATGATGTTGCTGTCTGCCAGTTCCCGTTCTGCCATCCTTCCACTGTCGGGAATGAATATCTCAGGCTGTCCGCCAACCAGTTTCAACGATCCGTACTGGTAGTATTTCCTGTGCACCGAGTCCACCTTCTGAGGCGTATTCTCGCCCAGTTCTCGACCGTCGATGCGCAGATAGCATATCGGGAAATGCAGAGCCATATCAAAATAGCTTCCATTGATGGCGGCAACAGCCTTATGGCGTTTAGCCTGAACCGTTGTCGGAGTCCTCTCAGCCTCATGAGTAAACGCCAGCCGGCAATGTGACGACCGAGGTATCTCCAAGATGCTGACAAACTGGTTGGAACCCATACAATCCTTACCGACGAAATGCATTCGTTTCAGCACCATGCCGTCAAGCGTGTCGACAAGCCAGTCTGCACCGACAACTTTTGTAGAGTCTGTGTTCTGTGCATTGGCTGCAGATAGGCAGCAGCTGCAAAACAGCACGCTCAAACAGCCAAGAATTGCCAGCGTTTGCAGCGGCCTGCGATGTGCAATACCGTTCCTCTTGCCGCCTTGCTTTGCTTTGTGGGAAATGTGTTTACTCATCTTTTTGTTTTTGCATTATTTACAATACTAATCCAACTCAACAATCCTTCGCTCTTTCTGCCAGAAATTCAATTTTCTGTACAATAGCAGTCCAGTCTTGTTTTTGCATACATGCGAAATGGCCTTTCCGGCATTTTTCGGTGCCCATACGGCTACACGGACGGCATCGAAGGCCTGCCACCTGAAAGTCATAGTGTTCAGTCCTGTACGCTCCGAATCCAAAACTCGGCACGGTAGCACCCCATACTGCCACGACCGGACGACGAAAAGCTGCGGCAATATGCATCATTGCCGAGTCTGACGACACAACGACAGCGGCATGTCCTATTATTGCTGCCGACTCTGCAAGGGTGGTCATTCCACACAGGTTCATCACATCCCCACCAAAACCGGCATCACAGACCTTGAGTCGCTTTGCATCATTTGTATCGCCTACAAGTACCACCGGCACAGAAATCGCTAATGCGAGACTCACTATCTTCTCTGTTGGAATACGTTTAGTGGCATGCTGGGCTCCGCAGGCAATGACGACATAGGGTTTCTGCAGACGGGCGTCGGTCTTCGCGATCAAGGGCAATGTAAGAAGAGGAGCCTCCGTAGGTTTTATTCTGAGCCTTGAAACATCGTCCTGTCCGAATGGGATTCTGGCAGCAGCACTAAGGTATCGGTCAACAACGTGCTTCCCCGACATAAAATCATGTTTGGTAAGCACATACAGCATCTTGTGTAGATTCTCTTTACGATATACGCTACACGGCAGACGCAGATTCCGACGCACACGGCGCGAACGGTGGTTGTTGTGCAAGTCCAATACGTAGTCGAACTTCTCTTTACGCAGTTTCTCGATAGTGTCACTTATGGAATCCTCCAGTTCATGTATTCTGTCGATATCCTGGTTTAGAGCCACTATGCCGGCATTCAGATGCTTTGTAAGCAAATGCACCTCAATACCATGGCATTGGCTTTTTATCCAATTTACGACCGGCAAGGTAAGTACAACATCACCTATCGAACTGAACCTTATGACAAGTATCTTCATGAATGCAAAGCATTATCCATATTAAACAGTACTGATTTTAGGCATCAACGATTCTTCTTCGAGCGCTTGAATAGTTCCTTGAAAGTGTCAAAATCACGTGTATATTTCAATCCCAGTCCTTGCTTATAGGGCAAATCGGACCTCGTATAGTCGTTGGTATTGCTTCGGTTGAAAACGAAGAGGTGGAGCTGGGGATTGATCTTGTAGCCCACAAGCATGTCACCAGTCATATTGTTGCTTCCCTGCTCGCTGGATATCTCGCGGCTTTCGCCGCCAAATCCGAATGTCGACTCGAAATAGAACTTGTTCCACTGTTTGCTGATATCCAAGGCATACTGTTCGTTCCACAATTCATTGCCGGCCTGATATGCAAAGCCCACATCGACAAAATCGACCATATCACTGACCACACTGCCAAGGGTGTTGGCCACAATGCCATAGGCTTCACTTGCTGCATTTGAAGAGGTCGGCTCGTTGACATTGGCCGACATGTTATAGAACCGTTTGGAAAGGAGCAACGAGACAGTCTGGTTGAGCATATCGCGTTCATTGTTGCGGTCTATATAGGCAAACACCTCCTCCTGCACGCTCTGGTCGGCACCGGGCAGGCGCAAGTCGAACCCTATTGTCGGCGACGAGAGGGTGCCGCTGAGGGCTATAACATTCTCTACAGTGATGGCCTTTTGCGATTCTGTCGACGAGAGAGCTCCCGTCAGTGTCGACATATTGACACGTTGCGAATAGACAGCATTGATGTCGAACAACGCATCGGTCACAGAGCCGGGAAACGTTATTGAACTGCCTTCGTCGACAGTGAAATCCTTGCTGAGCACCCCAAGCAGGTCAAGAGCAAGGGTTCCTCCACTGATTTCGTAGTCGCCTATTATGGTAAAAGGCTGATTGCTGCCCACAAGGAGCTGAAGGTCGCCACCTCCGCGCACCTTCACGTCGGCCTCCACCGTCGAAAAGTCCATCGGCAGGTGTAGCTGCATCTCCGGTGTAGTCTGCACGTTGATAGTGAGTGCCACAGAGTTGGGCTTGGCAATTGTATTGGTACGCGGCATCTCAGATGTGCCCGTGCTTGTTTTGGATGACGCAAACATGTCGTAAACCGGAGGCTGTACAGATGAAGGAATAGCATAGCCGTCAGATACAAACTGGATATAGTTTGCCTCCTTGACTTGTCGCTTGTCGTTGATCGGCACATGAAGCATACTCCCGTCGAGAGTACGCGCATTGAGCACTACATCGAGATTATCGAGTGCTCCCTTGACACTACCGTCCACAGCAGCAATAACTTTACCGTAATAAGTGCTGTTCATCGACGCCTTAGTATTCATACACAGCAGCTTGTCGCTCGACATATTCAAGTCCACTTTGATATCTTTCAGATGATTGTGGGTAATTTGGCCATCCACCATGGCACGGTTTCCCTGCTCGTCGAACACCACCAGGTTCTGAAGCTCGAACGCTCCAGGACGCGTATGGACAGTGTCGCTAAGAAGGTACGACACATTGAGCATGTCTACTTTTATTTTGCCGCCTTCGATGCTGACATAGCCGTCAAAATCAGGCTTTTCCAATGTTCCCGTAATATCGACATCCACACTTGCTGTCCCATTGACTTCCGAGGAGAAAGAAGAGACCAAAGGCTCTATGACGGACAGGTTGACATGGTCTATCGAGGCGGTGAAATCCAGCGCCGGGCTCTCCCCTCCCATGGTCATATAACCATTCAGTTGCATGGGATGGCGGCCATTGGCAGCCAAGGTATTCACGTACAGATTGAGCTGATTCATGTCGGCATTCCACGTCGAACTGACCGATGCGTCGCCGAGAGACTCCTCGCCCACCATCAGTTCTTTTATCTCCAAGTCGGCATTGAGGTATGGCATCTGCATGCCTCGCATGTCAATATAGCCTATCCTTACGTCGCCGTCTGCCTGTCCGTCAACCGTGATTCCGCTCCTGCCTATAAACGTGTTTATGGCAGAGAGGGCAAAGTCGGAAAACTGCAGTTGTATGCTGTCGTCATATTCTCCCATCCGGCTTGCTGTGACCCACAACCGCTGGGCACTGCTGATGAGTCCTATTCCGTCTATATTGACACCTTTTTTTGTCAAGTAGTTCTCACCGGTAGACGCTGCCATCCACTCTTTGCCGCCAAAAGCCAGACGCGAAGGGTCGACAAGAAGACTTATGCGACTACTGTCAGCCACAAGGCGCATGTTCAGGTCGCCGCCACCCACCGACTGGCTGCTGTTCTCCCAATATAAGCGGCAACTGGCTTGTCTGCCGGAAGTCTCTATCGAGAAATCGCTGTTCTCTGAAAGCATCAGGTTCCCCAGTTTCATCTCGTCACTGGTCAGTCTGAGCCTATACAAGTCGCCGACACCTTCTCCGTTGAGGCCCACGTTATAGATTCTTAAATCCCCCCATGCCATCGAATCAGAACGCAATATAGGCTTCAGCGATTCAATGAAGTTGTAATTTGCCAGCACTGTGGTACCCGGTGCTATGTACAACTTGGGCACAAAAGCATTGAGAAAGCCTATCGTATCATTAATCTCGGCCGAGAAATCAAAGCGAGCATCTGCTATCCCCTCCGTCTGGGTATATTTGGTCTCTTGCCCGTCCGACAACGATGGGGCGTAGCGCATCATCCTGGCCATTATGTTGCCCAACGCATCGTATTTAAAGTAGCCCGTCATCTGGGCATCGACTATGTCGCTTTTCAAAGTCAGGCTTTTCCAGTGGTTCTGCTCGCGAGCCGAAAGGACCGCACTGTGCAGCCGACAACTCCGCGTAGACGTGTTGAGCGACACATCCTCTGCCTCTATTCTGGCATGGGCGTTACCCTCGCTGCGCGACCCATACCTGCCGCTAATACGGGCATTGAGCCATGCTTGTTGGTCTGCAGTGTCTTTCCATAGCCCGAGACGTTTGATGTCGATGTTTTCTGCCGCCAGCTGGGCTCTATAGACGGGACTGTCGTTGCGCCACTCCACCTCGCCATGCAAATCCACACGCCCCATTTCGTCGTCCAGATTGACATCGGCCACTATTTTCCCGTTGGCAGCATCAACGTCAATAGCTGTCTCTCCTGTCAGTCGCTGACCTTTCAGCACAGTATGGGCCAAATGTCCCTCCAGGGTGGCATTCATTGTCTTGGGGTCAAGGCCTTCGCCCTCCACGGTCATTTCAAAACCTGTACGGCTCACCCACTCGTTCGGCGCGATGCGTCCTAAATAAAAGCCATCGGACCGTGCAGAGCCGACATATCTGTATCGTTTCCGTTTTGGATCCATCGACATGACAACGTCACCACTCAGCGCTCCAGGACGGCTTTTCATGTCCACCGAAGCGAAAAAATCATATATCGTGCCTGTAAAAGCAGCATCAAGGTCTATGTAATCCAGCTTCCTGACTATATTTTCCGCTTTCATTTTTATGCCGTTAGGGTGCCGCACCGAGGCAAGGTCCTCGTAGGTGGTATGCAGATTGTGCACCTCTGCCCCAATAATGGTGGTGTCGATATGCGGCAGGCCGTAGATGTATGCATCAAGATCCAGTTCAGACTCTTTGCCGAAGGCCAGATGCACATTGTCGGCATGGAAGTCCGCAATCGGGCCGCCGAAAGAACCGCGTATGTACACACGCTCGTCCATGCCCCATAGGCCATGCGCCCAATAGGCTGCATCGCGTATGTTGCCATAAGAGCCTTCCGTAAAATTGCACGTAAACACGACACTGTCAAGAAAATGGCTCATCGTCGCCCAACTGCCGAAGTCCAGAAGCACATCGCCCATCAGTCGCGAATCGGCTGTCTCGACATGCATATTTGTCGCACTTATTCCACACCTCGTCGCATACACGTTCATGTGCATCTCTTTGACTTCCAACCCCGAACGCTCAACAGTCGTCAATCTGTCTATTCGGCATGTCACAAAATCCTTATCAACACGCACATTCCTGAAGCGGGCTTTTATTTTGTCATACTCCATATGCTTCACATCCACTCCGTTCTGGCCTATGCGTTCTTCCTCCGGACGCATATCCTTCAAGTCCTGACGGTAACAAACATTGTCGAGCACAAGGTCGTCGACCAGCACTTTAAATTCGACTTCCTCATGATCCGTCTCGTCCTCGGTAGTGTCCGTCGAAGCGTAATGATCGATTATGAAGTTCAGGTTCAAGCCATTGGTGTCTATTGCAAGATGATAGTATGTGTCCTGCAGTTTCACGTAGCTGAACGTGAGCCCATGTTTGTCATAGGGGAACTTGTTGAACCGGAACACCATTTTCGATGCCATACAGACCGTGTCGTCTGTTGGGGTGACAAGCTCCACATTGCGAAGAACAAGATGATTGAAAGGGTTGCAGCCTATCGAGCCTACCTTGACCCGTCCACCCCACTCGCGCGAGAAATAGTCGCTCACAACAGAACCCGCAACAGACTGCACCAATGTGTAATTTAACAATGCCACAACGACATATACCACAAGGAATATGCCAACAAAAAAACGTTTAGCTATTTTACCGAACTTTTTGATAGTCTTGACAATTATTGATACCATAACTAAAAAAAATAGCTTTTAGTATAGAAACTAAAAAAAAATACGTATTTTTGCAAAATCAAACACCTTAGTTCGTTTAATCCTTAACCTTAACGATTGCCCCGCTCAAATCAGCTCTGCGCACTCCACAGGGGCTTGCACCACTAACCGGCCGACACGGTCATATCGCTGAAATCATTCTGAAATCAAAGCTAAAGCAATAGTCAAGGCTAAGGAAAAAGTTAAAGTAAAGGTAAAAAAAAACTAACGCATGTCACTAATCCTTGCTATAGAATCTTCCTGCGACGACACCTCGGCGGCCGTCCTGCGCGACAACCAGTTGCTTTCAAACGTCATCGCATCCCAAAAAGTTCACGAGCAGTTTGGAGGTGTCGTTCCAGAACTGGCCTCCCGCGCACATCAACAGAATATTGTTCCCACCGTCGATGCAGCTCTCAAGAATGCCAATATCGACAAACGCCAACTCGATGCCGTTGCCTTCACCAGAGGGCCTGGTCTGCTTGGCTCGCTGCTCGTGGGTGTTTCGTTTGCCAAAAGCTTTGCACAGGCACTCGACATACCGCTTATCGAAGTCAACCACCTGCAGGCTCACGTGCTCTCGCATTTCATCATCAACCAATCGGGACAAACATCTTACACCCCTCCGAAGTTCCCTTTCATGTGCCTGCTCGTAAGCGGCGGACACACCCAAATCCTGCTTCTCCGGAGCCATTTCGACATGCAAGTGATAGGACAGACCATCGACGATGCCGCAGGCGAAGCAATCGACAAGGCTGCCAAAATAATGGACCTCGGATATCCTGGCGGACCAATAATCGACAGGCTTGCCAAAGAAGGCAATCCCGACGCATATCATTTTGCCACCCCCAACATTCCTGACTTCAACTTCAGTTTCAGCGGGATAAAGACATCGTTCCTATACTTCCTGCGCGACCAGCTCAAAGAGGACCCCGACTTCATCGAACGCCACAAGTCCGACCTTTGTGCGTCAATCCAGAACTGCATCGTAAGCTTCCTGCTGAAAAAACTCGAGAAAGCAGCCCTCAAATACCATGTCAGCCAAGTGGCTATTGCAGGCGGTGTCTCGGCAAATTCTTCACTACGCGAAGGACTCGCCCGCATCGGCGCCAAACACGGATGGCAGG
This sequence comes from uncultured Bacteroidales bacterium, assembly GCA_946613135.1. GTDB lineage: Bacteria > Bacteroidota > Bacteroidia > Bacteroidales > P3 > Colimorpha. The sequence goes on along the minus strand of CAMOFI010000031.1, from coordinate 3,744 downwards.
TCTTCGTGCCAACCCTGCAGTTCTGCACCGACAACGCAGCAATGGTGGGCATTGCAGCATATTACAAATTCCTGAACAAGGACTTTGCCGACATATCTCTCCCTCCCTACACAAGATAACCTTTTTCACTCTCCTTACCACATCAATCTCACATCATTATCCTGCCATTCAATCTCAACATATCGCCCAATCTCCCCCTCTCCCCGGTACTCTGCATCGGACTCTTGCTCTATTTCCTTCTCTCGTCGCCCAAAACCGCAGCAGCACAAGACATTCATTTCTCGCAGATAGACGTCAACCCCATTCTGTACAACCCGGCCTACTCAGGCTTTTTCGATGGCTCCGGGCGTTTCGGAGTATGCTACCGGAACCAGTGGGCCTCCGTTAGCCAGGCGTTCCAAACAATTGCCGCAACGGCAGAATGCTCGCTGATGAGGCGCCGCTACTGGGGCGACGGGCTTAGCCTCGGCGTAATACTCTACTCCGACCGGGCAGGCTCTCTCAACTATGGCACCACGGCAGCAAACCTCATCCTTTCCTACTACAAAGCTCTGGGAAGCAGCAACAACAACTTCATTTCGGCAGCTATCGAGACTGGCATTGGACAAGCAGGCTTCAACACCAACGACATCGAGATGCGCGACCCTGATGTCATCGACGCCACGTCTGCCTCTTTTCTCTCTCTTGGCACCGGCATCGCCTGGTTCTACCAGCCAAACGACAACCTCTATTTCAAGATCGGCGCCGCAGGACGCAACCTCAACCAGCCCGACATATCCTTCTTAGGGACAGAAGAGACCTCCATCAGACGCAGATTCACCACCTATGCGCGTGCCGAATACCGTCTTTGGCCTTTCGTATCGCTCATGCCTCTGGCTGCATATATGCAGCAACACAAATACCGCGAAACGATGTTCGGATGCAACGCCAAATGGTATATCTCTGAATCCTCCAACAGGCAACTCTCTTTCTCGGCAGGACTCCACTACCGATGGCGCGACGCCGCCCTCCTCGAGTTCATCACCGAATACAACGCCCTCCTCATTGCCCTCTCCTACGACGCCAACCTCTCAAAACTCACCCCTGCATCCAAATCAATCGGCTCTTTCGAACTGACCCTCGTATATCGACTTGTAAAATCCAAACGTGTCAACCGTAAAGCAATGCCCTGTCCAATAATATAACAACTAACGCAAAAAAAACGGCTGATATGCCGGCATCATCATTCAACATGTCAATATTCAACATATTATCATGAAACATAACTACCTCCTTTTATCATTCGTCTTGCTGATGGCAGCAATGGCTCTGCCGTCAAGAATCTCGGCCCAAAACAACATCGAATCAGGCGACGAAGCCATGCAATACGGCTACTACAAGACCGCAGCAGACTATTACAAAGCCGATTACAGGAAGTCCAACGATCCGAATCTCGCATACAAAATAGCCGAAGCCTACCGCCTGTCCAACGACTACAGAATGGCCATCGACTACTACCTTCTGGTAGCCAACTCATCCACCGCCATACTGCACCCACACACCGACTATTTCCTTGGCGCCATGTATCGCAACAACGGACAGGCCGATTCTGCACTCTACTACTACAACCGCTATCTGCGCAGCGCCAACAACGAAGAGCTGGAACGACGTGCTCGCCAAGAAAGCCGCGCCTGCCAATGGGTGCTCGACTCCGTCCCCGACTCTATAGCCTTCAAAATCACCCACGAAAGCAAGAACATCAACACCGAATACAGCGAATCAGGAGCCGTCATGATGGGCGACTCCCTCCTCGTATTCTCTTCTATGCGCGAGATGTCCAAACCAGGCTCTAAAGACGCCATCTATTCCGACCTCGTTCTCATGCAGCTGTTCCAAGCCGACTTCAACGGCTCCTCGCCCAACAAGTCCAAACCGCTTTCGATAGGCATCAACAGCAAGGAAAAACACACCTGCAACATCGCTTTCGACCACCTGCACAAATGTATCTATTTCACCATCTGCGACCCTGACGATTTCGCCAACATTCCATGCGAGATTTACGTGTCACGCTTTTCCCACGGACGCTGGCAAAAGGCACGCAAAGTCGGCGGCGATGTCAACATCGAAGGCTTCACCTCCACCCATCCCTCTGTGGGCTACCTGCCCGACAGCACCACCGTCCTCTATTTCGTCTCCAACCGCCCTGGCGGACTCGGCGGCACCGACATCTGGTATTCTATTATCAAGGACGGCAAGACCCCGTCGCAGTGTGTCAACCTGGGTGCTCCTGTCAACTCCGAAGGCAACGAGATCACTCCGTTCTACGACAATGCATCACATAGGCTCTACTTCTCCTCCGACTGGCATCTCGGTTTCGGCGGCTACGACATCTTCTTCTCCGAGGGCTCGCGCGACAGCTGGCAACAGCCGATAAACCTCGGAAGAACACTCAACAGCCCCGCCAACGACCTCTATTTCTCTGTCAACTCCGACATTCCCAACAGCGGCTACCTCACCTCCAACCGGCAAGGTTCTTTCTTCATCAACGGCAACACCTGCTGCAACGACATCTACAGCTGGCAGATCGTCACCAAACGCCCTCAGCGCCGTCGCGTCGTCCAAGAGCCAGAACCCATAGCGCAGAAAGGGGCCATTCACCATATCCTGCCCATTCGTCTTTATTTCCATAACGACCAACCAGACCCCAAATCCAAACTTGCAACAACAACCACAAACTATTTCCAGACCTATAACCGCTACATGTTCCTGCGCTCCGAATACAAACAAGCCCATACCCTTGCAGGCGGCAACGTGGTATACGACTCCATCTGCGACGCCATAGACTACTTCTTCGACTACGACGTCCAATACAACTGCGAACGCTTCGAACAGTTCCTCAACCTTCTCCTCGACGACCTCAAGGCCGGACACCGCATCAGCATGACCGTGGCCGGTTTTGCCAGCCCGATCCACACCAGCCAATACAACGAACTGATTTCCAAACGACGTGTGGCTTCTATCGTCAACACTATCATGGAATACAAAAAAGGCATCCTCACCAAATTTATGGGCTCCAACGGAGGCTCACTCCAAATCCGCGAAGTGGCCTACGGAAGCACCCTCGCCGACAAAAACGTCAGCGACGACCGCGGGCAGACCAACAAATCAGTCTACAGCGTCGAAGCTGCCAAGGAACGGCGCATCGAAATCCTCGACTACCAGTATCTCGAAGACGACAGCTCCATGATAAGCTGTCTACATCTGCCTTCCCGCGCCATGCATATCGGCTCCTTCTTCACAGGCGAATATGCCGATATCCAGGTCCACCTGAACCATACCGCATTGTCCGAAACATCACTCGATTTCATCAGCGTCGGTTCTCCCGATGTCAAGGTGGTCGGCTACAGCAAACTCACCCCGGGACGCGAACTCGTCATATATTTGCGGATGGACAACCGCCGCAGCGAGCCTACAGTCTCGTCCTTCCTCCCCATCACCCTCCGCGTAGCCTGCGAGCAAATCACCCAAACAATGTTCCTCGAGTATTCCCTGACCGAATAAACACCATTACGTGTTTCCATAAGCTCACGCCTGCTTTCTGCAGATATATTCAAATCAGTTTCTTATTTACACACCAAGCATTTGATTGCCGGAAAGTGGTCAGATTTGATTAAGTATACACCCGTGGCTGGAACCGGTATTTCCATCGAACCGTCAGGGCTGTCGTTCTGGTTAATTCCTGGTCAATTTATGGTAATTCCTGTT